>NZ_MVDG02000003.1 GCF_002008315.2 Arthrobacter sp. KBS0703
GCGGTGCTCGTCTTTTACGTGGAAGCTGGTCATGCCGTCCGCGGGTGCGAGCGTGAACGTGCGGGCGGTCGTCGAAACTCCTAGCGGCAGGCGGGCGGTCCAGACCATGACCCGGCCGGGCAGCTGCTGGACCCGCACCCGGATACTCCGGCGCCCCGTGCCCGTGGTGTGGAACCGGACCCGTCCGCCGTTGCGCAGCTCGCCGTCGACGGCTGTGATGCCGGATTCCCAGACTGTCAGGTTGCCGGCGTCGGTGAGGACCTCCCAGACCGTGGAGGGGCGCGCGTTGATCAACGCTTCGGATTCAAGGGAGTGCATGCGGGCAATGGTAGGGGGAGCGTGCTGCCGGTGGTCGTGTCCCGGCGGAAGTTCACGCACTGTTCGCCTGGCGGTACGTGGGTGCACGTCAGGCTGCGGCCGGTCCGGGATCCCGGTCCGGTGGAGACGGCAAGAGCTGTCTCTTATACACATCTAGATGTGTATAAGAGACAGGCCGGCGTATGTCCTACCGGCGCATTCGCTGTCGCTGGTGCCGGCTGCGCCGTCGGCACCGGAGGAGCCGGGCTGCAGCCGGCGAGCACGCCTGTGGCGAGGACCGCCGAAGCGAGTCCCCGCCACAGGCTGGGGTGCGCGTTCATTTAGGCCGCGCTGCCGCCGTCGGCCTCCCGTGTTACCACGGAGAAGGCACCAGGGCGCCGGCGTTGTTAGTGCCTTCACCGTTGACCAGGAACGGCAGGTGGTACAGGTCGTTTGGCACAATCACGTCTCCGGGCTTCACGTTCTCCGGGAAGATGTACTCGAAGACCGGAGCGATGTACTGCCCGGGCTGGAGCCCGTTGGCCTTGGTGGGGGCGTTCTTGAAGCAGCTGTCCAGAGCGGCCTGGTTGATGGTGGTTGCCGTGGTGTTGACCGGCGTGGGCATGCACAGGCTGCGGACTCCCACGCGGACGGTACGGTCCGGCTGGCTGAGGAGGCCGGTGGGGGCCTTCGTGGCGCGGAGCCGGGCCCGCTGTGGCTGGGGGCCGGTGTTTTGCGTGGTGATGCCGCCCGTCGGCCCGGTAAGCGGGGCCGCGTTCTCGCCCGTCATTTCAAACGGCGTGATCCACCGGTTGAAGACCGAACCGTCGGCATTGCGGTCCTCGTAGTAGATATCCACCGGGGTCTTGACGTCCGTGGTTTCGGATTCGAGGAAGATCCTGTCCTGGGTCTCCTGCGCCACGCCGTTGGGTGCCGTCGCAAGGGGGTCCGCGGTGCCCACGCCGAACTCGCCGATCGCCAGGTAGCTGGGCTGCGTGCCGGGCTGGGTGTAGATGCCGAGGTTGGCCTCAACCGTGTGGGCCGAGATGTAGTCCGGCGACCCGTGAATGAGCGTTCCGGAGTAGTCCACCACGTCACCGATTTCGAAGGGCGCCTGCTGGTTGGCGTCCGGGGCGGTGGCGCTGATTCCCGGCACCGGCATCACATACTGCGAGCAGTACTTCTGGCCGGCCGCCGGGGCGCTGAGCTCTCCGCTGGCCGGCGGCACAACACCGGCCACGCTGAAGTTGCGGCAGGCAGGTACGGTGACCGTGGTGGCCGACGGTGCCAGCGGGCGGTTCTTCTGCGGGCACAGGGGGTCATCCTTGACGGACGGATCCGTGCGCGGGATGCACATGGGGTAGCCCGTGGCGGCGTGGATGGTGGGGTTGTCCTGGTCAACGCTGAAGCGGTAATCAGGCGACTGGCCGTTGCTGAACCGGCCGGTATCGGCGCCGGTGCTGTCGTGCAGGCCGGCGATCTTGGGGTCGTTCAGCTGGACGGTCACGGTTCCGCCCGCGGCGTCAGCCACCTTCAGGGCGCCGTTGGCGTAGTCGATCCCGGTGATTTCACCGCGGCCTGTATTGGCCGACTGCTGGGAGACAAAAGCCAGGCCGGCTATGTGGCGTGATCCCACGATGTTGCCGACGGCCCGCAGTTCCAGGCCGTCGACGCCGAGCGGAGCCGTGCCGCCGGTTCCATGGACGAAGTCCGCCCAGGTCAGCGTGTTGGCCGGCATCTGGACCACCAGGTTGCACGGGATGGTGATGAGGATGCCGTTGATGGTAACGGTGCCGCCGTAGTACTCGGGATCCGTCACGCCGGGACACGACGTGTTGTCGGTGTTGACGGTGGCGTTGCTGGCAAAGCCGGTGTCATCGAAGCCGCGGGCTGATGCTGCGGAGGCCGGTGTGGCCAGGGTGGGCACCACCCAGGGGGAAACGATTCCCTTCGGCGGTTTGGCCGTGCCGCCCTTGGCCAGGGCGGAACCCGTTCCGCCGGCCGCGATCAGCGCTGCGGCGGCGGCAAGGATGGTGATCTTACGAAGGGTTCGTGGACTTACTGTTCGTGGACTAACTGGAAGGTTCCTCATGGCTGTTCCTCTCGGAGATGCCGGTATCCGTATGCAGGACTGGGAAGCAGAGGGAGTTAACTCCAGAATCTCTGCGCTCAGGTGGGTGGGTGACTTGCGTTAAGCGTGCGAGGCTTATGTGTCTTTGCCGGGGCCGCAAAGGCTTCCAAATGGTTGCTGCTGCCAACTATCGGGAGTGCCCCTTGGAAAAACCCTGCAGACTTCCGGCGGCCGCCCCGCAGGTGGTGACCACCCCAAACTGAGCTCCCCCAAGGTGTTCACAAGTGGCCGGGCTCAACTGTGGCCGGCCTTGGCCCGGGCGGACCTGGCCCAATCGTCAAAGGCGACCCGCCCTGGCTGCGCTAGCCCTCCTGATCGACGGCGGACATATCGCCGACGCCGGGCGTGCCGTCGGCGAGCGCGTAGCGCTGCAGCACCGCACCTTTAGGTGAGGCGACCACCGGCTCGATGAGTGTGAGGTTCGTCGGAACCACCCCGTTGGCGAAGACCTTCTTTCCGCCGCCGAGGAGGATCGGATACACCCAGAGCGTGAGCCGGTCGAAGAGCTTCTCGGCGAACAGGGTCTGCACGAAGTCGAGGCTGCCGATGACGTGGATGTCCTCGTGCCTTTCGCGCAGGTCGCGCACGGCGGCGGCGACATCAGGACCGAGCAGCGTGGAGTTGGCCCAGTCGAGGGTGGGCGCCTGGCGCGAGGCCACGTACTTGGGAAGGCGGTTGAACAGCCGCGCGATGCTCCCCTCCGCATGCGGCCAGTACGAGGCAAAAATGTCGTACGTCCGGCGCCCAAGCATCAGCGCGTCCATCCCCACCATTCCTGCGTCGATCTGCTCGCCGACGACCTCGTCGATGAGAGGCGCCTGCCAGCCACCAAACGCGAAGCCGCCCTCAGCGTCCTCCTCCGGCCCGCCGGGCGCCTGCGCGACGCCGTCGAGCGTGGTGAACAGGTCGATATGGATGAGTCCCACGCCGTGCTCCTTGTCTGCTACCCGTCGTCGCCCGGCGGGATCACTTCGAGGCTGACACACGATCCCCCTGGGAAGCAACGGGTATCAACGGCTCACGCACGAGCCACTGCGCCGAAGGTTGGGAGACAAGCCCTAGAGCCGGTCGAGCAGCTCGGCGCGCTTCTTGACCGCGCTGACAAAGTCCGCCAGGGACTGGTTGGCGAAGCGCAGTGTGTGGCCGCCCAGCAGGTGCAGGAGCCCGCGGTGCTCGTCTTTTACGTGGAAGCTGGTCATGCCGTCCGCGGGTGCGAGCGTGAACGTGCGGGCGGTCGTCGAAACTCCTAGCGGCAGGCGGGCGGTCCAGACCATGACCCGGCCGGGCAGCTGCTGGACCCGCACCCGGATACTCCGGCGCCCCGTGCCCGTGGTGTGGAACCGGACCCGTCCGCCGTTGCGCAGCTCGCCGTCGACGGCTGTGATGCCGGATTCCCAGACTGTCAGGTTGCCGGCGTCGGTGAGGACCTCCCAGACCGTGGAGGGGCGCGCGTTGATCAACGCTTCGGATTCAAGGGAGTGCATGCGGGCAATGGTAGGGGGAGCGTGCTGCCGGTGGTCGTGTCCCGGCGGAAGTTCACGCACTGTTCGCCTGGCGGTACGTGGGTGCACGTCAGGCTGCGGCCGGTCCGGGATCCCGGTCCGGTGGAGACGGCAAGAGCCGGAGCGGGCACCGCAGGACACGCAGCTGATCGAGGTCCAGCAGTTGCCGGGTGCCTGTGCGGGCATCAAGAATCCAGAACATGTCCAGCTCCGGGACGACTGCCAGGACACGGCCCCGGTGCAGCGGACGGTCACCGCGCCAGGCTTCAGTTCGGTCCCCCGGGGAAAGTTCTGCGCAGGAACGGATATGCCTGCCTTCAAGGTCCATGACGGCTCCTTTCCCTGACTACTGGGACCAGTGTGGGCTCCGTTGGTTGCATCGACGTGACGCCCTGGTGACTTCTTCATGAATGGAGGCGATTCCTGGGTGTGTAGCTGGCCCCTGCGGCCGTCCCGTGGACAGGGCTCCGGACAGTGGTTGCTGTCCGGAGCCCTGTCCGTTCCTGTTCGCTCCCATGACTTCCGCGAACGCGCCCGCCATGGTGGCGCGAGGTGCTCAGGCTGGAGGCGCGGAGGCTACTTGCCCCGGGCCGGGCGGGTGCGCGCCAGGGCGGTCACGCCGGCGGCGAGGCCGATCAGTCCGGCGGCTGTCTCTTATACACATCTAGATGTGTATAAGAGACAGGGCTGAGGAGGCCGGTGGGGGCCTTCGTGGCGCGGAGCCGGGCCCGCTGTGGCTGGGGGCCGGTGTTTTGCGTGGTGATGCCGCCCGTCGGCCCGGTAAGCGGGGCCGCGTTCTCGCCCGTCATTTCAAACGGCGTGATCCACCGGTTGAAGACCGAACCGTCGGCATTGCGGTCCTCGTAGTAGATATCCACCGGGGTCTTGACGTCCGTGGTTTCGGATTCGAGGAAGATCCTGTCCTGGGTCTCCTGCGCCACGCCGTTGGGTGCCGTCGCAAGGGGGTCCGCGGTGCCCACGCCGAACTCGCCGATCGCCAGGTAGCTGGGCTGCGTGCCGGGCTGGGTGTAGATGCCGAGGTTGGCCTCAACCGTGTGGGCCGAGATGTAGTCCGGCGACCCGTGAATGAGCGTTCCGGAGTAGTCCACCACGTCACCGATTTCGAAGGGCGCCTGCTGGTTGGCGTCCGGGGCGGTGGCGCTGATTCCCGGCACCGGCATCACATACTGCGAGCAGTACTTCTGGCCGGCCGCCGGGGCGCTGAGCTCTCCGCTGGCCGGCGGCACAACACCGGCCACGCTGAAGTTGCGGCAGGCAGGTACGGTGACCGTGGTGGCCGACGGTGCCAGCGGGCGGTTCTTCTGCGGGCACAGGGGGTCATCCTTGACGGACGGATCCGTGCGCGGGATGCACATGGGGTAGCCCGTGGCGGCGTGGATGGTGGGGTTGTCCTGGTCAACGCTGAAGCGGTAATCAGGCGACTGGCCGTTGCTGAACCGGCCGGTATCGGCGCCGGTGCTGTCGTGCAGGCCGGCGATCTTGGGGTCGTTCAGCTGGACGGTCACGGTTCCGCCCGCGGCGTCAGCCACCTTCAGGGCGCCGTTGGCGTAGTCGATCCCGGTGATTTCACCGCGGCCTGTATTGGCCGACTGCTGGGAGACAAAAGCCAGGCCGGCTATGTGGCGTGATCCCACGATGTTGCCGACGGCCCGCAGTTCCAGGCCGTCGACGCCGAGCGGAGCCGTGCCGCCGGTTCCATGGACGAAGTCCGCCCAGGTCAGCGTGTTGGCCGGCATCTGGACCACCAGGTTGCACGGGATGGTGATGAGGATGCCGTTGATGGTAACGGTGCCGCCGTAGTACTCGGGATCCGTCACGCCGGGACACGACGTGTTGTCGGTGTTGACGGTGGCGTTGCTGGCAAAGCCGGTGTCATCGAAGCCGCGGGCTGATGCTGCGGAGGCCGGTGTGGCCAGGGTGGGCACCACCCAGGGGGAAACGATTCCCTTCGGCGGTTTGGCCGTGCCGCCCTTGGCCAGGGCGGAACCCGTTCCGCCGGCCGCGATCAGCGCTGCGGCGGCGGCAAGGATGGTGATCTTACGAAGGGTTCGTGGACTTACTGTTCGTGGACTAACTGGAAGGTTCCTCATGGCTGTTCCTCTCGGAGATGCCGGTATCCGTATGCAGGACTGGGAAGCAGAGGGAGTTAACTCCAGAATCTCTGCGCTCAGGTGGGTGGGTGACTTGCGTTAAGCGTGCGAGGCTTATGTGTCTTTGCCGGGGCCGCAAAGGCTTCCAAATGGTTGCTGCTGCCAACTATCGGGAGTGCCCCTTGGAAAAACCCTGCAGACTTCCGGCGGCCGCCCCGCAGGTGGTGACCACCCCAAACTGAGCTCCCCCAAGGTGTTCACAAGTGGCCGGGCTCAACTGTGGCCGGCCTTGGCCCGGGCGGACCTGGCCCAATCGTCAAAGGCGACCCGCCCTGGCTGCGCTAGCCCTCCTGATCGACGGCGGACATATCGCCGACGCCGGGCGTGCCGTCGGCGAGCGCGTAGCGCTGCAGCACCGCACCTTTAGGTGAGGCGACCACCGGCTCGATGAGTGTGAGGTTCGTCGGAACCACCCCGTTGGCGAAGACCTTCTTTCCGCCGCCGAGGAGGATCGGATACACCCAGAGCGTGAGCCGGTCGAAGAGCTTCTCGGCGAACAGGGTCTGCACGAAGTCGAGGCTGCCGATGACGTGGATGTCCTCGTGCCTTTCGCGCAGGTCGCGCACGGCGGCGGCGACATCAGGACCGAGCAGCGTGGAGTTGGCCCAGTCGAGGGTGGGCGCCTGGCGCGAGGCCACGTACTTGGGAAGGCGGTTGAACAGCCGCGCGATGCTCCCCTCCGCATGCGGCCAGTACGAGGCAAAAATGTCGTACGTCCGGCGCCCAAGCATCAGCGCGTCCATCCCCACCATTCCTGCGTCGATCTGCTCGCCGACGACCTCGTCGATGAGAGGCGCCTGCCAGCCACCAAACGCGAAGCCGCCCTCAGCGTCCTCCTCCGGCCCGCCGGGCGCCTGCGCGACGCCGTCGAGCGTGGTGAACAGGTCGATATGGATGAGTCCCACGCCGTGCTCCTTGTCTGCTACCCGTCGTCGCCCGGCGGGATCACTTCGAGGCTGACACACGATCCCCCTGGGAAGCAACGGGTATCAACGGCTCACGCACGAGCCACTGCGCCGAAGGTTGGGAGACAAGCCCTAGAGCCGGTCGAGCAGCTCGGCGCGCTTCTTGACCGCGCTGACAAAGTCCGCCAGGGACTGGTTGGCGAAGCGCAGTGTGTGGCCGCCCAGCAGGTGCAGGAGCCC
>NZ_MVDG02000004.1 GCF_002008315.2 Arthrobacter sp. KBS0703
CCGCCGGCCTGGGCGCAGCCGGGACGCACGCAGCGGCTTGACCCGTGCCGGCGTGCGTGCTTGGCCCAAAATCTTTTGTCCGAATGGCGTCATAGCTGGACAACTAGGGATTTGCGGCGCCGGAATTCCCGCATCTGAAATGTCGCTGAATATTTGACGAAAAAGAAGGGTTTAGTCGAATTTAGTTCGAAAAACGGCCCTTTCCGACCGACCGGTCTGGAAAAAAATCTGGAAAAATTGGGCCTCGTAGAATTGTGATTTGACCCACAAACCCGCGATTCGTCTCACGATGCGGACGGAGTGGTCCATTGTTACTTGCAAGTTTTCATTGTTACGTTGCACACTTTCAATTGTGAACAAGAACTCAACAGCAACTGCAGCCGCAGAATATTGGCCCAGCACACCCGCTGCCGCCGAGATGCGCTGTTGTCGAATGCACGCCTAACTTTCTACCCCCACAAAGTTTTTAGGCATTCGCCCCCAGCCCAGCGTCGGGCGCCCCTCCCCAGAACTCATTGCGGGGAACCAAGCATTCGAGCCGCGATGACGGCCATTCACATTGAGGTAAGCATTCATGTCAGTTGCATCTGGATACGTCCACATCTCCGTCCGTAACGCCAACAAGGCCGGCCAGACGTCGGGCCTCCGCCAGGGATTCGGTACCCGTCCGGCCTTCCCACCGGCAGGCCAGGGAAACAACTTTCCCGCCCCCGGCTATGCACCCCAGGGCCTGTCTCTTATACACATCTAGATGTGTATAAGAGACAGGTGTGCTTGCGCGCGTTGGACAGCAGGTTGGCCAGCACCTGGTGCAGCTGCGAGGCGTCGCCGCGGACCACCACCGGCTCTTCAGGTAGTTCGAGGTGCCAGATGCGGTCCGGGGCCATGACTTTTTCGTCGCTGACGGTCTCGATCACGAGCTGCGTGAGGTCCACGTCGCTGAGCTTGAGCGGCTGGCCCTCGTCCAGCCGGGCGAGCAGCAGGAGGTCCTCCACCAGGGTTGTCATCCGCTCGGACTGGCTTTGGACGCGGGCCAGGGACCTTTGGCCGTCCGGCGTGAACTTCTCGGTCATGCGCATCAGCTCGGTGTAGCCGCGGATGGCCGTGAGCGGGGTGCGGAGCTCGTGCGAGGCGTCGGCCACGAACTGGCGGACCTTCATTTCGCTCTCCTGCCGCGCCTCCAGCGCGTTGGAGACGTTATCCAGCATCTGGTTGAGGGCGTGGCCCACGCTGCCCACTTCAGTTCCGGGATGGGCGTTCGACGGCGGGACGCGGACGGCGAGCGCCACCTCACCGGCATCCAGCGGCAGCCGCGAAACCTGCGTGGCCACCTCCGAGAGCTGCTCCAGCGGCTTCATGGTGCGGCGGATGAGCACCGTTCCGGCGAGGCCGATCAGCACGATTCCGCCCAGCGACACGATCGTGATGGTCACAACAAGGGACGTCAGGGTGCTCTGCTTGTCGGCCAGGGGAAGCCCGGTCACCATGACGTCGCCGTAGGGCGTCTGGGCGGCAACCAGCCTGTAGGCACCGGTGGACAGGGTGCGGTCAACGGGTACGCCGTCGCGGCGCAGTCCCAGGAGGACCTTGTCGTCTGCCGCCGAGAGTGTCTTGCGGGTGGCGTCGGAGGCCAGGAATCCTGCGCTGCTGACTTCGCCGGCCTGGATCCTGGCCGCCAGGGTGCCCACCCGCTGGCCCCTGCCCTCGAGGGGATCGGGCCCCTTGCCCGAGGCGCCGAACGGGGGACGGCCAAAGTCCCGGGCCCTGTCAGCGGCCCCGGTGAGCTGCTCGTCGAGCTGGCGGGTCAGGAAGGAGTCCATGCTGGCGTAGCTGAACAGGCCGATCGCGGCGCAGATGGCCACCAGCAGAGCCATGGCCACGAGGACAAGGCGGGTGCGGAGATGCCAGGTGCCCGGCTTCAGCCAGCTGCGGCGCTGGGTCCGGACGGCACCGGAAAGGTTTGCCACGGCCTAGTCTGCCGGTTTGATGACGTAGCCCGCACCGCGGACCGTGTGGATCATGGGCGGGTGCACGGCATCCACCTTCTTGCGCAGGTACGAGATGTACAGCTCGACAATGTTGGCCTGGCCGCCGAAGTCGTAGTTCCATACGCGGTCCAGGATCTGGGCCTTGCTGACGACCCGCTTGGGGTTCTCCATGAGGTACCGGAGGAGCTCGAACTGGGTCGCGGTGAGCTGCAGCTCGTCGCCGGCGCGGGTGACTTCCCGGGTGTCCAGGTTCAGGACCAGGTCTCCCACCACCAGTTCGGCGGAATCCATGGCGGCCACGCCCGAACGCTGCACCAGCCGGTGCAGGCGCAGCAGGACTTCCTCCATGCTGAAGGGTTTGGTCACGTAGTCGTCCCCGCCCGCGGCGAGGCCCACGATGCGGTCCTGCACGGCGTCCTTGGCCGTCAGGAACAGCGCCGGAACCTCCGGCGCGAAGGCGCGGATCCTGCCGAGCAGCTCTACGCCGTCGAAGCCGGGGAGCATCACGTCCAGCACGAGGACGTCCGGGCGGAATTCCTTGGCGAGCTTGACGGCCTCGGGGCCGTCTGCGGCCACGGCAACCGACCAGCCTGCCATGCGCAGGCCCATGCTCATCAGTTCGGACAGGCTGGGTTCGTCGTCAACCACCAGGGCACGGATGGGTGAGCCGTCCGGGTGGGTGAGCTGGGGAAGGTTGTTGGTCATGGAGTGCGAAGTGGCCATGGGACAACTCTCCGTTCCGGGGTTTAGCCGGCGCTTTGGTGTTCCTGTGCGCCGGCTGTGAATCCAAGCCTAGCGAGCTGGAAGGCGCAGCGTGGGGATTTCTCGGGTCACAGGCATGGCCCTTGCCCTGCACAGGCCAGTCACAGGAACGGTTCCCAGTCTGGAATGGACAACTTCCGCACGCCTGAAGGAGATAACAATGAGCGGACAGCAGTACCCACCTGTTCCGGAAACCACGCCCCTGCCGCCGGCTGCCCGGTCGCAGGCCGGCGATCAGCCGTCCGGACAGCACCAGGCAGCTCCCCATGCAGGGACGGGCGATCACCAGGGAGCCCCCCAGAGCGAAGCCCGACGGAACGCCCAGGCGGCCGAGCCTGCCACGGCAGCCATTCCCGAGCCCGCACCGGGCCGGGGCGCCGGGTGGGGTGCGCCCTGTCTCTTAAACACATCTAGATGTGTATAAGAGACAGTCCGGGGCCCTTCGTCAACCTCAAAGCGGTGCAGAAATGCGCGCCGCCCTCAGTTGCTCACAGTCTGGGTTAGTACCAGTTGTTGGCGAGGTGGAAGTTCAGCGCGCCGCAGGGGGAGCCGTAGCGTTCCTTGACGTAGTCCAGGCCCCAGTTGATCTGCGTCCGGTAGTTGGTGAGGTAGTCCGCCCCGGCGCTCGCCATCTTTTCGGCAGGCAGGGACTGCACTACGCCGTAGGCGCCGCTGCTCGCGTTGGTGGCGGTGGTGCGCCACTCGGACTCCTTGGTCCACAGGGTCTGCAGGCACTGCATCTGGTCCGCGGCCCAGCCATAGGAAGCGAGCTTGGCGGCCGCATAGGCCCTGTCTCTTATACACATCTAGATGTGTATAAGAGACAGGGCGCACGGAGAGGCCGGTCATCCACAGCGCGGCAGGCGGTTTGTCCACCGTGATGGCGTTCGCGGCGTCGGACGAGCCGAAGAACCACGCCGTCCAGTCCTGCGAGCCGGCCTGGGCCGCCGCCGAGTAGAACGCGTTGGCCCAGCCGGACGCGCCCAGGTTCCACAGGTAGAGGGCAGCCGTTCCCAGGAGAAGCGCGGCAAGCTCCAGCCGTGCCCGCATGGCGGCCACCGTGTTCCTGGCCGCGGCGCCCGGGACGGCTGTGCCCGGACCGGCGTTGCCCGGGACGGCTGTGCCGACTTGGTTGGCGCCCGGTCCGGGGGGTGCGGCCGGGCCACTGGCTGGACCGGTGTGTGCGGCGGGGCGTGAGCCGGTCGGCTGGGCGGGGGCGGAACCCGGCGGCTCGGGGTGCCGGGTGCCAGGGGGAATGGTGTTGGTCATGGTTGCCTACTTGCTCAGCTTGTACACGGTGGAATTGCCCACGGTCTGGGCCTCGAAGTTGGCAGCCACCCACGTGGCCACCTCGGAGTTTCCTCTGCGGGGGCCGCCGCCACCCATGCCGCCACCACCCATGCCTCCGCCGGAGATGAAGTAGCCGATCTCGCCGTTGGCCACCATTTCCTGGAACTGCGCCAGTGTGGGGTAGGGGTCGCCGCCGTTCCAGCCGCCCAGGGCAATCACATTGGTCCCTGTGGCCAGTTCCAGGCTCGCGGCCTGGCTGGCGCCCGAGACGATCCCGGACCATCTCGCCGTGCTGGACTTCAGCAGCGAGGCGAGCTCGGAGTCCAGATGTGTATAAGAGACA
>NZ_MVDG02000005.1 GCF_002008315.2 Arthrobacter sp. KBS0703
GCTGCAGGCGCTCACTTACCTCCCGGCCCTCGCCACCGTGCTGGTTCCGGAGCTCTCCGCGCGCCGCGGCCTCCGGCTGCTGGCCGAACGCATCGACGGCCGCCCGGACGCCGCTGTCCTCTTCGAACGGCTATACGGCGCGTCGGCGAATGCCGTCTGGCTGGATTCGTCCCTCGTCCCGCCCGTCCCGGACAGCGCGGACTGGGAGGGGACGCCCGCCGCGGAGCGCAGCCGCTTCAGCGTCCTTGCAGACGACGGCGGCACGTTCGGCCAGTCGGTCCGGCACCGCTCGGGGACCAACCGGATCACCGCCGGCTGCGCCACGGCCGAGGTGCCCGGCACGTTCTTCCGCTGGCTGGAGACCGTCTGGGGCCGGAAAGCGCTCCGCGCCCCCGAGGGGTATCCGTGCGATTTCACCCTGGGCTGGCTCGGGTACCTCGGCTATGAGCTCAAGCGCGAAACCGGCGGATCCGACGTCGCGGCGGAGACCCCTGATTCGGCCCTGATCTTCACCGGGCGGGCAGTGGTCCTGGACCTGTCTCTTATACACATCTAGATGTGTATAAGAGACAGGATGTAGACCACGCCCACCACGATCAGCGTGAGCCAGGTGGCCCGTTTGAGGTCCCGCTCCGGGTGGCGGAACTCCGCGGCCAGATGCGTCACGGCCTCCCAGCCGGCGAAGCAGAAGAAGAGCAGGCTCGCGGCGCCGCCCACAGCCCAGTAGCCGTGCGGAGCGAAAGGCTCGAAGTTCTCCGCCTTCGCGTGCGGCGCCGCGACGGCCACGGCCAGCGCCAGTAGCCCCACGAGGACCACCATGAGCGTCAGCTGGATGCGGCTGGAGAGCTTGATTCCGACGGCGTTGCTCGCGAACCCTGCCGCCAGCAGCACGGCTCCAGCGGCCAGCGCCGTTCCGCGGCCGCCGCCCAGGGCGTGGGCGATGTAGTTGCCGCCGATCACCGCGGTGGCGGGAGCCCCGAACGGGATGGCGAAGTAGAAGAGATAGCCGGCCACGGCGGAGGCGCGCCGCCCGAATGCCCGCGTCACGAAGTGCGCTATCCCCCCGGCGTCGGGCTGCTGACGGCTCATTTCGGCGAAACTGAACGCCACGGGAGTGCAGAACACCAGCAGCAGCGCCCACGCGAGGAGCGACGCCGGACCCGCCTCCCGGGCCGCGATGGCGGGGAGCACCAGCACGCCTGACCCGAGGATGGCACCGACATAGATCCCTGTTGCCCGGAAGACGCCGAGCCCTGCTTTGTTACTGATCCTGTTGTTCTCCACCCCTCTAATCATCCGCAGAAGCCGGGCCGGCAGAAGCGGGGAAACAGACGGCCGACGACAAAAAACTGCCGGTCTTGCTCCGGCCCATCCCCGGCGCGGAGGAGTAGCGTTTCCCTATGAGTGCGCAGCAGCCAGAAGATGTATATACGCATGGCCACCACGAGTCAGTGGTCCGCGCCCATGCCTCGCGGACGGCGGAGAACTCCGCGGCGTTCGTGATTCCGCACCTCACCCCCGGGGTGTCGGTGCTGGACGTCGGGTGCGGGCCGGGCAGCATCACGTGCGACTTCGCCGGACTGGTGGCCCCCGGGAAGGTGACCGGGCTGGACCGTTCCCCGGACGTCATTGCCCACGCGCGGGAACTTGCGTCCGATCGCGGCGTGGAGAACGTCGAGTTCGTGGCCGGCAACATCTACGACCTGGACTTCGAGGACGACACGTTCGACGTCGTGCACGCCCACCAGGTCCTGCAGCACCTGACCGATCCCGTGGAGGCGCTGCGCGAGATGCGACGGGTGGCCAAGCCGGGCGGCATTGTGGCTGTGCGCGACGCCGATTTCCACGGCATGAGCTGGTACCCCGCCATCCCCGAACTCGACGAGTGGATGGACCTGTACCAGCGGATCGCCCGGAGGAACGGCGCCGAACCCGACGCCGGACGCCGCCTGGTTTCCTGGGCGCAGGCGGCAGGATTCACGGACGTGGCGCCCACGAGCAGCAATTGGCTTTACGCCACCGGGCAGCAGCGGCGCTGGCAGGCCAGGGTGTGGGGCGAGCGCGTGCTGCACTCAGCCTTCGCCGAACAGGCCCTCGAGTACGGGTTCGTGCAGGAGGCAGACCTCACCCGCATCTCGGCAGGGTGGCACCGTTGGGGCTCCACGAACGACGGCTGGTTCCTCATCCCCAACGGCGAGGTCATCGCGCGCGCCTGAACCTGGGCCCGGCCCGTAGGCCCGCCGCCTCCACCGATTCACCAAAAATGGCCGACCAGGGCACCGTCCGGGCGGCCATTTTCGGCGAATGGCCGCGGGCGCAGCCCACCGGCAGGCCGCACTAAGCTTGTTTGGTGCAAATCTCCCTGTGGCTGGCCCTCGCGGGCGCCGGCGTCCTCATCAGCTTCACTCCCGGCGCGGGCGCCATCAACACCATGAGCAACTCGCTGACGTCCGGCTTCCGCCGCTCCATCTGGGGGATCCTCGGCCAACAGGCCGGGCTGATCATGCACGTTGTCATCGTCGCACTGGGCGTCGGAGTCCTCGTGGCGGGATCCCCCGTTGCCTTCAACGTCATCCGCTACGCCGGGGCCGCCTACCTCGTGTACCTCGGGATCCGGCAGTTCCTGCACAAGCCGGACCTGGACCAGGAAAAGGCCGCCGCCCTCAGGAACGAGCCCGCCTGGTCCATGTTCCGCCGCGGCCTCTGGGTGAACCTGCTCAATCCCAAGGCGATCGTGTTCTTCCTGGCGTTCATGCCACAGTTCATCCGGCCCGAACAGCCGCTGCTGCCGCAATACGTCGCCCTCACGGCCACCGTGGTGGTCATCGACATCCTCGTCATGTGGTTCTTTTTCGCAGCGGCCGCGAAGTCGTTCCAGCGCTTTACCCACGATGTCCGGGGCCAGACGAGGCTCAACCGGATCTTCGGCGTCCTCTTCGTCGCCGTGGGCGTCCTGCTGGCGCTCATCCATTAACCGGGCGGACGCGTTTTCGCAAATGTGACCCCGCGGTCAGGCAACTTTACGGAATCCGTAGACCATAAGGGCACTTACTAGCCAAGCGGGACGGTCATCCTCCATGCTTAGCACCATGACCTCAATGACCAGCCCGTACCGGATCATCGCGGTCTGCACCGGCAACATCTGCCGCTCCCCCATGGCCGAGCTGATGCTCACCGAGGCCTTCGCCGCCGCGGGGCTCGCGGGGGACGTCGTGGTGGACTCCGCCGGCACCACCGCCTACGAGGCCGGCCGCCCCATCGACCTCCGGGCGGCGCGGAAACTGACTGCCAACAACCTCAGCTCGGACCACCACACCGCCAGGGAGTGGCGCGCCGAATGGTTCGCCGAACGCCATCTGATTCTTGCCCTGGACGTGGACCACTACGGCTGGCTGCGCGCGTCGGCGCCGGATTCGGAGTCGCTCGCGAAGGTCCGCATGCTGCGCAGCTTCGACCCCGCACTCGAGTCGAAGGACCCGCTGGAACAGGGCATCGAAGACCCCTGGTACGGCGGGCACGCGGACTTTGATGCCGTATGGGACCAGGTCCGGGCATCGGTGCCGGGAATCGTCGAGTACGTCCGTTCCGCCCTCGCTGCAGCCTCAGCCGATGACGCCCCGCTCCAGCTTCAGAACAGCGAGCAGGTACGCTCTATTTCATGACCCCCGCACCTGTGATCATCGCCATTGACGGGCGGTCCGGCGCAGGCAAGACCACGTTGGCCATCGAACTGGCGGCACGGCTGCGGAACCACCACAAGGTCTCCCTGTTTCACCTTGAGGACATCTATCCCGGCTGGAACGGCCTCGCCGCCGGCGTGGAGCGTTACGTGACCACGGTGCTGGCGCCCCTCCGGCGCGGCGAACCGGCAACCTGGGTCAGCTGGGACTGGGAACGGCATTACGACGGCGACGCCCGGGTCACGCTGCCCGCCGAGATCGTGATCGTCGAAGGCGTGGGAGCAGCTGCCGCGGCGGCCAGGCCGCACCTGGACGCCGTCATCTGGGCCGATTCGCCGGACAACGAACGCCGCAGCCGCGCCCTCGAGCGCGACGGTGATACCTATGAGCCCTACTGGGACCAGTGGGCCGCCCAGGAATCAGAGCTCCTTGCCGCGGACAACGTGCGGGAGTACGCGGATGTCCGGGTCCTGAACCGTGCCGACGACACCGCTCCGGCGGACGT
>NZ_MVDG02000006.1 GCF_002008315.2 Arthrobacter sp. KBS0703
CACCGGCGATTACGGCCGGCGGCTCAGCGCCGTCGTCATCGGTTTCGGGGCCACGGCCCGCGGCGCGGTCACGGCCCTGAACGCGCACGGCATCCATGACGTGCAGGTGCTGACCAACCGCGGGGTTGCCGCGGTTGGCTCCCCCATCCACTCGGTGCGGATCGCGCAGTTCGACCACGACGACAAGGCGCCGTTCCTCAGCCAGGTCATCACCGAACGCGGCCGCGTCCCGCTGGCCCCGTTCCTGGCCGAAAGCGACATTGTGGTCAACTGCACCCTGCAGGACCCCAACAATCCGCTGACGTACCTGCGCACGGAGGACCTGGGCGCATTCCGGCCCGGCAGCCTGATCGTGGACGTCTCCTGCGACGAGGGCATGGGGTTCAGCTGGGCCAGGACCACCACCTTCGCCGAGCCGATGTTCACCGTGGGCGACCACATCGACTACTACGCGGTGGACCACAGCCCGTCGTACCTGTGGAACTCCTCCAGCTGGGAAATCAGCGAGGCTCTCCTGCCGTTCCTGGAGACCGTCATGTCCGGTCCCGCCGCGTGGGAGGACAACGACACCATTGCCCGCGCCATCGAAATCCGCGACGGCGCTGTCATCAACAAGGACGTTCTGGAGTTCCAGCACCGGGCGGCTGACTACCCGCACGAGGCGCTGCCGGAAAGCTAAGGCTTAGGCGGCCCGCTGCACCACCCGCAGCAGGCGGCGGTCCCGGAAGTCCACCTTGAGCTTCAGCTCACCCTTGCGGGCGAGGACGACGGCGACCGTCGCCGCCGCGAGCACCGGCACCCCGCCTGCCACCAGCAGGGCGGTGTGCGGATCCAGGTGCTCGGCAATGGACCCGATCATGGGTCCGCCGATCGCCTGGCCGCCGATCAGCACCATGATGTAAAGGCTCATCACCCGGCCGCGGATCCCCATGTTGGAGCTGATCTGGACCAGCTGGTTGGACGCCGTGAGGAACATCAGGCACCAGAAACCTGAGAGCACCATCGCGGTGCCGAACCAGGCCAGGGACGGCGCCAAGGCGGACAGGCACAGCATGAGCCCGTACATCCCGGCGCCGAGGACCACCGACCGCAGCCCTGTCTCTTATACACATCTCGGCAGGCGCGGTCGATGCAGCAGGCGCGGCCGCCGCCGGTATGCCTGAACCGGCATCCATCCCGCCGCTGTCAGCACCAGAGGGCGCCCTTCCCTCCCCGCCGACGGCAGCCCAGCCGGAACCAGCCCAGCCGGGGCCCACCGGATCGGCACCGCGGACGCTGACTCCAGAGGCGCTGGTGCCGGAAAGCAACGCGGCCCAGGTCGCTGCCGTCTTCAACGCGATCAACACGTACCGGGCATCCCTGGGCCTCCCCGCCGTGAAGTACCACGCCACTGTCGCGGGCATGGCGCAGGAATGGTCGGACAGCATCGCCTCCCGCGAGGTCATCGAGCACCGGTCCAGCTTCTGGACCGATGCACGGGCGCTCAGTCCGAACAACGGCGCGGGTGAGGTCATCGCCGTCCGCTGGGACCGGGACGCCGCGCAACTGGTCGAGTGGTGGAAAGGCTCCCCCGCCCACAACGCCATCCTCACGGATCCGCGGTTCAACGTGGTGGGCATCGGCATCTCCTTTACCGACGGCAACTGGCAGACCACCCCGGGCCGCTACACCATGTGGGGCGTGGTGGACTTCTTCGGCTACAGCGCCCTTCCGTCCGGGACCACCGCCGGCCCGGGCGGCACCACCACGGTCCCGGTCCAGCCAGCCGACGTCTGCGAACCCCTGGTCAAGCACATGCCGCCGACCCTTGACCTGGCCACGGCGGCCATCAGGAGTGCCGGTGACCTGCTGTCCGTGGACGCTGCGGGCCAGTTGATCAACCGGCCGTCGCTCGGGAACGGGCTGTTTGGTCCGGCGGAAGTCGCCGGTTCGGGATTTGCCGCCGCCCAGGCCGTTTATGTCACGGACTGGGAGCGCGACGGCATCTTCGATGTGCTGGCGCAGTGGGCGGACGGCCGGCTGACGCTGCATTCGGGCTCGCTGGCAGGCGGTTTCCTGGCACCGGTCACGCTCGGCCAGTCCGGCTGGGCGGGACTGACGCTGGCAGTCGGCGGGTGGTGCTCGGCCAACCGGCTTCCCCAGCTCCTGGCCCTGGACTCCGCGGCAAACCTCTGGCTGTATCCAAACCGGGGCAGCGGCGACCTGGTTCAGCGCACGCTGATCGCGTCCGGCGTCTCGGCGACGCGCCTGGCGATGGTGGATTTCGACGGCGACGGTTTCCAGGATCTGCTGGCCCGCCAGGGCGGCGGGAACGTTCTCCTGTACCGGGGATCCGGCACACCGTGGCCCACGGTCGAGGCCAGGGCCGCGGTGGCCAGCGGCTGGGGCGATGTGACCGCCATCCGCTCCCTGGCGGACGTCACGGGCGCCTATTCCGCCGGACTGGCCCTGCAGAGGACCGGCAGTTCCGTTCAGTACCTTGGCCTCAGCGGCGGCATCCTGAGCCCGCCGTCCGCGGTTCCAGGAATCTGGACCGGCCAGCGGCTCGCCCAGTAACCCCGGCCCCGCCGCGGAGTCCTAATCCGCCGTCGGACGCTCTTCGAGCACGGCCTTGAGCCGCTCGAGCTGGGCGACCCGCTCCTGCAGCCTCCGCTGGACGGCCGGCCGGCCGAGACCCCGGAGGCCTTTGAGCGGGGCTTCGAGGGCGAAGCGCACGCGCGTGCCGGCGCCCTCGGTGCTGAGGTAGAACCCGCCGCTCGGCAACGAGGGGCCGGCCACCACCTGGAACCTGATTTCGGCCCCCGGCCGTGCGTGTGAGATCTCAAAGTCCGCCGCGACCGGACGGCCCCGCGGCCCCGTGAGTGTCACCTGATACCGGGCGCCGGCGCTCCCCGCGCTGCCCGAACTCAGGCTGATGCTGCGGATACCCGGCTGCCAGGCCGCGAGGTTCAGCCCGTTCAGCAGGAAGATGTAGACCGTCATCGCATCGCGCTGCACGAGGACCTCGTGTTCTGCAAATGCCATCGGATCCTTTTTCCAGCGTCGGGCGGTTCTCGTAGCCCGTATCCCCGTTCCGCGGCTAACTGGACTCAGGATAGCCAGCGGCATGAAGCCGCGGGGAAAGCTGACCGGGCCTTTACCGAAGAGTTACGGGAGACAGCCAGCGGGGCCTGCCCGGAGGACGCGCGAAGGGCACGGACCGCCGGTGACCTGGCCTGCCACGCAACTGCGCTAAGCTAGGTTTTGCGCCGGCGAAATCCGGGGCACTGCGGCTGTAGCTCAATGGTAGAGCGCTAGCTTCCCAAGCTCGACACGCGGGTTCGATTCCCGTCAGCCGCTCCATTTTCCCCGGCCCGCCGCCCGGGAAGTTCGGCGCCAGGCCCGCCCACTTCCCCGGGGCCCATTAGGCAGCTACCTGTATGGTCAGAAGTCAGGAACCTCTTCGGTTCCGCTACAGGAGCAACCATGGCTGACAAGTCCCCCCGTCAAGCAGCATCCAAAAAATCCGGCAAATCCATCAAGGAAAAGCGCGCCGACAAGAGAGCCGCCACAGCACCGGCCAGCTCACTGGACAAGACCAGCGCTAAGCCGGTGGCGGCAAAGAAGAAGTGACCGGCTCGCCGAACCATCTCACCCTGGGGGTTGTCTCGTCGTCGCGAAAACCGGATGAACGCCGCCTGCCCCTGCACCCCCTGCACCTTGAGCGCATCGCCCCGGAGTTGCGCCAGCGCATGATCCTGGAGCACGGCTACGGCGAACGCTTCGGCTTTTCCGACGCCCAACTCGCCCCGCTGGTGGGCAGCCTGGCCAGCCGCGACGAACTGGTGGCGAAGGCCGACGTCGTCCTGCTGCCCAAACCGCAGCCGCAGGACCTCGCGGAACTGCGCGACGGCCAGGTCCTCTGGGGCTGGCCGCACTGCGTCCAGGACCGCGCCATCACCCAGCTGGCCATCGACAAGAAGCTGACACTGATCGCCTTCGAGGCGATGAACCACTGGGCCAGCGACGGCGGCTTCGGCCTGCACGTGTTCCACAAGAACAACGAACTCGCAGGCTACTGCTCGGTGATCCACGCCCTGGCCCTCACCGGGTC
>NZ_MVDG02000007.1 GCF_002008315.2 Arthrobacter sp. KBS0703
TTAACCCGCCACCGCCGCCTTCGCCTCCTGCTTGGCCTGCATCCACTCGCTCAGCCACGGGGCCCGGACGCTCGACGTGATGCGGCAGTCGGCCACGAAGGTTCCTTTGGCGCCGGCGTCGATCCAGTCCTTGAGTGCGTCAAGGCTGTCTCTTATACACATCTAGATGTGTATAAGAGACAGCGCCAAGATCGACCGGAGCCGGCTGTCCCGCTGGGCTACGCGGGTGCTGGCCGGCGGGCGGCCAGGGAAGCCATGAGGGTCCTCGTCACCGGAGCAAGCGGGCTGCTCGGGGGAGAAGTTGCCAGGCTGCTGGTGCGCCAGGGCCATGACGTCACCACCTTCCAGCGCCGTCCGTCAGGGGTCGACGGCGCCACGGACTTCTGCGGGTCCGTCGCGGACGCTGAAGCGCTGCGGAAAGCAGTCGAAGGCGCGGAAGGAATCATCCACCTGGCAGCAAAGGTTTCTTTCGCGGGTCGTGCCGCGGAGTTCGATGAGGTGAATGTTGAAGGCACCCGCCGCCTGCTCCATGCCGCCCGTGCGGCCGGAGTGCGGGACCTGGTGTATGTGTCCTCCCCGTCCGTAGCCAATACCGGTGCCGCGATCGCCGGGCTGGGCGCGGAGCCGGCTGACCCGCAGCGTGCGCACGGTGACTACTCCCGCACCAAGGCCGAGGCTGAGCTGTTGGCGCTCGCAGCCGACGCTCCGGAATTCCGGGTCGCAGCCGTGCGGCCCCACATCGTCTGGGGCCCCGGGGACACCCAACTGGTGGAACGGGTCCTGGCACGTGCAAGCCGTCACCGCCTGCCGCTGCTCGATGCCGGTGCGGCCCTGATCGACACCACCTACGTGGACAACGCGGCCGCGGCCATCGTCGCCGCGCTGCACCGCATGGAACACGTGCACGGCAGGGCTGTGGTGGTGAGTAACGGCGAGCCGCGGCCGGTGGGGGAACTGCTGGCGGGCATCTGCGCCGCGGGAGGCGTCCCCGCGCCATCGTGGCACGTGCCCGGTGCGGTGGCACGGGCGGCGGGAGCCGTGGTGGAGAAGCTCTGGACCTGGGTTGGAAGGAAAGAGGAACCGCCGATGACCCGGTTCCTCGCCGAGCAGCTCTCCACCGCCCACTGGTTCGACCAGCGCGAGACCAGGGAACTCCTCGACTGGACCCCCGCCGTCTCGATCGACGAGGGGCTGGCGAGGCTGGCAGACGCCTACGCAGCGCGGGTGGGCCCTGCCCGCGTAGCGGTGGCGGAAACCGGACACCGCGCTGAACATCCTCCGGCACACCGCTTAGGTATCTGTCCGCCGTGACCCCGCGGGTTTAGCAATCCGCGGCCAAGGCGCCGGGCAGTTCGTCCAGGGTTGCCAAAGTGTAGTCCGGCTTCGAAAAATAGGCGGGGTACTGTGCTCCGGTGCGGTTGAGCCAGGCGGTGTGCAAGCCTGCCCGCGCGGCCCCGTGGATGTCCCAGGGGTGTACCGCCACCAGCAGCAGTTGCCCGGCCGGAACACCGAGGACGCCGCTGGCGTAGTGGTAGGAGGCGGGCGCCGGCTTCCAGGCCGGTGCATCCTCTACGGATAGCAGGAGGTCAAACTGGTCCCGGATCCCGCCGTCCGTGAACAGTTTCTCGGCGGTGCCAGTGGAGCCGTTGGTCAGTGTTGCCAGCCGGTAGCCGGCGTTCTTCAGTGCCCGTACGCCTCCGGGGACGTCCGGGTGCAGCTTCAGTCCGGACAGGGCGGTCATGATGTGTTGCACGGACTCCTCCGCGTCCCGGTTGAGTTCCTTTGCTGGAAGCAGCCCGCGCAGGGCTTCAGCCCCGATATAAGCAAACGCCTGCTTGTCCCCGGCGGCGGCAAGGGCGAAGCCGTCACGCAGCAGGCTGGCAAACCACACCTTCGCCAGCAGCGGAGGAGCACCCACGTCCGCAAACCGGTCCGCCAGGGGTGACATATCGGACAACGTCTCGTTGACGTCGAAGACTATTGCTGCAGGGTTTCCAGCCATGGTTTCCTCCCGGGTTCCGGCGCGATCCGCCTCTGCCATTGTGCCCGGACTGCCGCTCGAAGTGACAGTGTCGGATGGCCTGGGTTGTCGGCAGCTGCTGAACGTGAGCCTTCCCACTTTATTTTGAGTAGCTCGTGATAAGCCCTAAAGTTGAAACCAGGCCACCGTCGCCCTTGAGTACCGCACCGGTGAACATTCCCGGGCCAGCTGGGCATGCGACACAAGCCGCGGGCGCCCTTCTGCTTGAGCGGCACAAAAATCTGAACGGCTCTCATCCTGAAACCCCAAGGAGAACCCATGACTTTGCTGGCCGAACGCCCCGCAACCTCGCCATTGACCACCGAAACCGTTATCCCAGCCGCTGGCACCGCACCGCGTGGCGGTAGCTACGTGACTCGTCCTGCCGGCAGTCCCGCGGCCCGCTTTGAGGGCACGTATGTTGCCGTTGCCGGCAGCCGGAACCTCCCCCCTGTCACCCGTGGCAGCTATGCCACGGTGGACGGGCTCCCGACTGTTGACGCGAGTGTCGTCGAGGGCAACTTTGTAACACTTCCCGCGGCGGCTTAGACGCCCGGTGCCCCGGCGGGATTGCACCACCGAGGGTTGAGCAGGAGGCCGACGGCGACAGTCAGTGTCGTCGTCGGCCTCCTTTTTGGTTCTATCAGGGCGGGAGTCGGTGCTCGGCTAGCTCCCCAGGTCCAGCAGGGTTTCTCCTAGGTCCAGCAGGAATGCTGGCCGCCGCAGCCCCCGCCGCAGTCGGACACCACAACACCTTCCGCCCCGACGAACTTGGCAGCCGTTCTCGAGGGGAGCACCGCCAACTTACGCTGGACAGCCAGCAGCGATGACGTCGCCGTCGCTGGCTACCGCGTAACGCGCAATGGAACTGTCCTGCCAGGCACCGTAGCCGGCACGCTTCGCCGACCAGGGTCTCGCCGCCGGCACATAGACGTATTCGGTTACAGCCATCGACGGCGCCGGCAACGTATCGGGCCCGAGCAACAGCGCCTCAGTAACGGTCCCCGCAACGGAACCGCAGCCGCCGGACACCGCGGCCCCCAGCGTCCCGGCGGACCTATCGGCCATCGGCGAACGGCCACTACTCACGCACCAAGGCCGAGGCGGAGCTGCTGGCGCTGGCAGCGGACGCTCCGGAATACCGGGTCGCAGCCGTGCGGCCCCACATCGTCTGGGGCGCGTTCACGCCCGAACCGGCGATTGTGAGAATGTCCGACTTCAAGTCCAACGAGTACGCCAACCTCCTGGGCGGACCGGCCTACGAACCGCGCGAAGAGAACCCGATGCTCGGCTTCCGCGGCGCCTCACGCTACCTGGAGCCGTCCTTCCGTGACTGCTTCGACCTTGAGTGCGAGGACCGCGGGTCATCGAGCTGCTCGCCGAGAACGGGCTGCGCCGCGGCGAGAACGGCCTGGAAGTGGTCATGATGTGCGAGCTTCCCTCTAACTCGCTGCTTGCCGACGAATTCCTGGACTACTTTGACGGCTTTTCGATCGGCTCCAATGACATGACCCAGCTGGCGCTGGGCCTGGACCGCGACTCGGCGATCGTGTCCGCAGGTTTCGAAGAGCGCGATCCTGCCGTCAAGAAGCTCCTCAGCATGGCCATCAGGGCCTGCCGGGAACGCGGCAAGTACGTGGGCATCTGCGGCCAGGGCCCCGGCGACCACCCGGATTTCGCAGAGTGGCTGGTGGATCAGGGCATCGACTCCGTCTCGCTGAACCCGGACACCGTGGTGGACACCTGGCTCCGGCTCGCGGACGTCGCGGCCAACGCTTCCCCAAGAGCCTCAGCCGGAGCTGAGGCCGCGGCCGTGGCGGGGGCGCTCTGACCCACCAGCTGTCCTGACTCACGAGCCTGACTGGCCTGCCGCCGTCGGAACATATCCGACGGCGGCAGCCTGAGGTAG
>NZ_MVDG02000008.1 GCF_002008315.2 Arthrobacter sp. KBS0703
TGTTCTACTTCTCCGCGTTCCGCACCACCCGTTCCGCATACAGTGGCTGGTGGTGCGTGGCCCTGCTGCTGTTTCTCGCGGGCGCGGCAAGCTTCCTCCTGGACGGAACACCCCACCAGGTGTGGGCCAACCCGCTGGGAAACGTCCTGCTCATTGCCGGGGTGGCGAGTGTCTGGGCCGCTGCGCGTTCGCTCCGGATGCTTAAATGCAACGTCTGGCTCTCCGTCGCCGTCCCGGGCATCGCGGGCATTGCCGCAGCCCTGGACAATCCGGGATCCAATACATGGGCCGGGGGTGCTGTATTCCTGGGCTCCATGTGCCTCTTCATTGGCCTGGCTTCCCGCGAGCTGTGGCAGCTGGAGCCCGGCTACTCCCGGGTGCGGATACCAACGGCCATAGCTGCCGGAGGCGTCGCCGTCTTCTACGTGGGCCGTCTGGCGATCTTCATCGCGGAAGGTCCGGCCGGTCCGACGTTTGTCACCTACTTCGGATCCTCCGTGACCACGCTAGTCACCATGGTGTTCCTGGTGGTCGGCTCCTTCAGCATGGCCGAACTCAGCACGGAGCAGCAGACGCGGGCACTCCAGACCGTGGCCAGGGAGGACGGCCTGACCGGCCTCCTCAACCGCAGCGCGTTCATTGAGCTGGCGGCGGCTGAGATGGACCGCTGCAGGCAGCTCGACACGTCCGGAACGCTGATCCTTGCCGATCTGGACCACTTCAAGACAGTCAATGACACCTTCGGCCACGCGGCCGGCGACCTTGCCTTGCAGGCGTTCGCCGATGCCTGCAAGGAGACGGTCCGCTCCACGGACCTTGTGGGGCGATACGGCGGAGAGGAGTTCATCCTCATGATCCCGGGCGTTGGTCCGCGCCAGGCCGAGACCATCACCACGGAGATCAGCCGGCGGCTTGCCAGATATGCCATACCGGAGGTGCTCCGGATGCCCACCGTCAGCTACGGCCTCTCCAAATTCACGGCAGGGACGGAAGACCTGGACGAGCTGATCGCCGCCGCCGACGTCGCCCTGTACGAGGCAAAATCGCAGGGGCGGAACCGAACCGTCCAAGGGTGACCGGGCCACGGCCCAGGAAGCCCCTATCCGTCAGACGTGGAGAGGCGCTCCGGCGTCGTGTCGAGCAGAAGGGCCTCCAGTTCCCGGATTTGCTCGTTTGCGCGGTCCAGGAAGCGGTTGACCGTGTCGGGGTCGATGCGCCCGTCCGTGCGGGAGAGGATGATCAGCGACTTCCAGAGCAGGGACTTTCCGGTGACCGCGCTGATGAGTCCTTCGAGGGCGAGCTGACCTGTGGCTCCGTCGGGGGAGTGCAGCGGATTCAGCGGATCCAGTTTGCCGATCTGGGCGCTGATCCACGACAACGGCTTCTTGTAGGCCGGCATGTGCAGATGCATCAGGTCGGAGAACTCGTGGAGCGCTGCCTTGTCCGCGCTCACTTCCGCGGCAAGGTGGCTGAGGGTGGTGCCGTGCGGCGTGCCGTCCCAGGTTTTGGCCGCCTGTTCGAAGAGGCGCTCTCCGGCGGCTGCCGCTATCAGATGGCTGTGCAAGTACGCGGACAACGAATTGTCATCGATGGTTCCGCCGTCGATGTTGCTCTCATTCACGGTCTTTTCCTCCCGGTGGCGGGCCGTCGTAATGGCTGTTCTGTCAGCATACTGATTAGTCCGCGGCTGGTGCAGGGGGATTTGGTGCGCATCCCCGGATGCTGCGGCGGGACAGTGAAAGGGCCGGCGCTCCGCTGCCCCCAAGGCAGCGGAACACCGGCCCTCCACGCGGTGCCCTAAGAGCCCCGCTGAATGCATGTTGTGGCGCTGTTAAGCCGCGGCCCGCACGAACGTGACCGGGCCCGTGGCGGTCAGCCAGGACAGCGGGTGAACCACGGTCTGGTTGGAGCCGTTCATGCCACCGCTGAGAACATTGCCGTTGCCGACGAAGATTCCCACGTGGCCGGACTGGACCACCATGTCGCCGGGCTGGGGGGTGGAGACGACGCTTCCGTAGTTCATGAACTGCATCGGGGCGAGGTCGCCCACCGGGATCCCGGAGGCGCCCAGTGCCTTTTCAACCATGGCGGTGCAGTCTTGGGTGATGCCCAGCTGGGCGTAGGCGGACGAGACCATGGAGGCGTTGACGCTGCCGGCGGCAGCCGCAGGGGCCTTGGCCGGAGCCGCCGCGGCCTGGACGGTGATTTTCGCCGGAGCCGGAGCAGCGACGGGTGCGGCCACGGGCGCCGGAGTCTCTGCCACGGGCGGCGCCTCCACGACCGGGGCTTCCACGACGGGAGCCGGGGTGGATTTTACGATGGGGCGCTCGTAGTCAATCCGGACGCTGGAGTCCGCACTCAGCGGAGCCTGTCTCTTATACACATCTAGATGTGTATAAGAGACAGCTACAGGACCTTCACGCCCTCCGCCGCGGCGGAGAAGAACCTGGCCACGGTGTTCGATCAGGTCATTGCCTGGGCGGGCGCCCTCAAGGCGCTACGGCCGCCGGCCGGGAAGAACGAGCAAGACCGCGGCCACCTGGCGGCTTCCGCCTGAGGTCAGGAACCGCTGAGCCTCAGGAACCGCCGGGCGTGGAGTCCTGGAGGGGCCTCCGGGCCAGCAAGGCGGCCACGATGGCGCCGGAAATGTTGTGCCACAGCGAGAAAACGGCGGACGGAAGCGCGGCCAGCGGCGTGAAGTGGGCGGTGGCGAGTGTGGCCGCCAGGCCTGAATTTTGCATGCCCACCTCAAATGCCAGTGCCCTGCGAGCCTTGTCGTCCAGGCGGCCCAGCTTGCCGGCCAGGTATCCGAGTCCGAGGCCGAAGCCGTTGTGGAGCACGACGGCCAGGAACACGATGCCGCCTGCTGCCACGATCTTGCCGGCACTGCCCGCCACCACTACGGCCACGATGAGGGAGATGACGACGGCGGATGCCCAGGGCAGAGCCGGAAGCGCCTTTGCGACGAGGTTCTTGAGGAACAGCCGTGCCATCAGGCCGGCAATGACGGGCAGGAGGACGGTCTTGACGATGTCCAGGACCATGGCGCCGGCGTCGATGCTCAGGAACGATCCGGCGAGGAAGAGCACCAGTACGGGCGTGACGATCGGGGCGATCAGCGTTGACACGCTCGCCACGGCCACGGACAGGGCAACATCGCCCTTGGCCAGGAAGGCCATGACGTTGGAGGCAGTGCCGGACGGCGCGCAGCCAACGAGGATCAGGCCGACGGCCAGGGCCGGCTCAAGCTGAAGAACGGTGGCGATCAGCCACCCCGCCCCGGGCATGATCACGTAGTGGGCAACGATGCCCAGGACCACAGCCCACGGCCTGCGGGCCACGGCAGCGAAGTCGGGGGGCGTCAGCGTTAGGCCCATGCAGAACATGATGATGCCCAGCAGGTACGGGACGGCGGGGCCGAGGGGCTGGAAGGCGCCGGGGAGCAGGAATCCGGCCACGCCGGCAGCCAGCACCAGCAGCGGGAACACGGTCACGGCAACACGGGCGATCTTGGCCTCTGCCGCGAGGGCCGGATTCAGTGGCTCGACGCCGGCCGCCGTGGCCAACGGAGCAGTTTCGGGGGTCTTTGTTGCCTCAAGCATTCAATAATGCTGGCACTGAACAGCCGCCCCAAACCAATTCGTGACTGATGTCAGACAAATGTGTCGGCCGCGCAGAATCAGTCGGCGGCAGACTCATCGCTGGCGCAGTGCGGGTGCGATACTGGGTTGCACTGGATCGCGATGCAGGGGGCGGAAATGATCCTAGACACGGCAACACTCCGCGTTGCCTTCAGCGTGATGGCTTTAGTCATGGGCATCC
>NZ_MVDG02000009.1 GCF_002008315.2 Arthrobacter sp. KBS0703
CTCCGGCTCAGCTGCGTGGTCCGGCCGCCGGCCGCCGGGCGTCATGGCGTCCGCTACCGCGGATGGGCTGTCGGGGGCGACAGCATTTCCGGCGCCAAAGTTTCTGGCGAGCCATTGGAAGACCGGCGCGGCAATGTTCCGGTCCTCCGCCACGAGATGGCCGGCGCCTTCGAAGCGGTGCACATCCGCATGCGGAAGCCGGGTAATGAGGTCCTTGAGGTACCGGTCGGAAAAGATGGGATCACGGGGGCCCCAGAGCATCAGCGCCGGGACCTTCAACCCGCGCAGCCTTTCCGCGGCGCCGGTGAGCGCGGAAAAACTGGGGTGGGAGGCGTCCACGGAGATGTCCGCCACGAAGTTCCCTACTCCGGTGCGGCGGTGGGCTTCGCGGTAGGGAGCCATGTAGGCCGCTCGGACGTCGGCGGGCAGCGGCGGGTGGGCCAGCGAGTGCGTCACCCGAAGAAACGCGTCCGTCGTCGTCGTTCCCCAACCGTGGACGGCGGGGTGCAGGGCAAGGCGCAGCGCCGGCGGGATCGCTGAACCGGAGGGTTGGTGGACGGCCGTGTTGGTCAGCACCACCCCGGCGAGGTGCTGCGGGTGCGCCAGGGCCCAGCCCAGGCTGATCACGCCGCCCCAGTCGTGGCCCGCTGTCACCACCGGCCCATCCAGGCCGAGAGCGCCGGTCAGGTCACTTAGGTCGTTGATGCGGTCGGCCAGGCGCCGGAAGGTGCCGGTGCGCTCCGAGTAGCCCATGTCCAGTTGGTCCACCGCCACAACGCGCCACGGGTGGGCGGGATCCGATCCGGCTGCCAGCAACGTCCGCCACAGATACGACCAGGTGGGGTTGCCGTGCACACAGAGCAGGGTACCGGCGGGGACCAGTCCGAGACTGTTGAGCTGGGCTCCGTTGTCCAGCAGGTGCCAGCGGCGCACCGTGCCCGGGGTATCGGCGCCGGAGGTGGACTTGACGTCAATCTCCCGCGACCATTCCGGATCGACGCCAGGCCAGTTGGCGGTTACCAAAGAATCTCCAGCATGGCGGTGTTCAGCCCGGATCCAACGCCCATGCACAGGACCCGGTCCCCCGCTTCAAGGGATTGGGCCTCGGCGGCGAGAGTCATGGGAAGGGAGGCCGGGCCCACGTTGCCCCAGTGCGGGAACGTGATGGGCACCTTCGCGGGGTCCAGGTCGATGGCGTCGATAATCGCCTGCGTGTAGGCATTGCTCACCTGGTGCGTTACGTAGCGGTCAATGGCGGTCCAGTCCCACTCCGGCTGGGCTTCATGCCAGGCGTCGACGACGAGCTGGAGGCCGCCGTCGAGCAGTCCTTTCGTGTCGGTGGTCATGCCGTCAAGACCGCCCACGCACAACTCGTGATGTTCGGTGCCGGCGCGCATCACCCCGCCGACGATCCGGTGAGCACCGTGATGCTTGTCCGCGGGACCCAGGACGGCGGCAGCAGCTCCAGAGCCCAGGGTGAGTGTGGCGAACTCGCGGTTGAAGTCCTCCCGCGTGGTCTCGGTCCGCTGGAGGCGGGCCAGCGTGGCCTCCTGGGTGGCCTCGGCATCCTCGGCGTTAACGATCACCGCGTGTGTGATCTGCCCCGAGTCGATCATGCTGGCCGCCAGGGTCAGGCCGTTCACGAACCCCAGGCAGGCGTTGGCCAGGTCGAAGTTCATGGCCGACGACGGCAGGCCGAGTTCGTGATGGATCTTCACCGCGACGGACGGTTCAAGGTTCCGCCGCGTCACCGAGGTGTTGATCAACAGGCCGACGTCGGACGCTTCGACGCCAGCCTCGGCCAGGGCTTTGGCGCCCGTTCGGTGGCAGCATCATCAAACGAGGTCCCGGCCGCCCACCAGCGGCGGTGCGTTACGCCGGCAACACGCTCAAGCAACCGGGGCGGAAAGTTCAGCCGCTGCAGGGTCGAAGCCAGCCTGCGGTCGAAATCCTTAGAACTCACGATCCTGGGAGCCTCCACACTGCTAACAGAGAGCAGCGCGGTGTTGCTATGCCGGAAAGTTGCATTCCCTGCCAATGAAAGCCCCTGTTCGTTTCCGTGCTACATCGTTGCGGTGACTTTACCCATAAGCGCGCGTTCCTATTGGGAGGTACCGCAGCAACCAGGTCGTACACCGGAGTCACACCTGACCCCGCCGTTAGCCGACCGACCCGAAACGCCATTCGTAAGCATGCTTAGAATATAGTGGCATCGACACGCGAGCCCATATGTGACGCGCCCCGGCCTGATCATCATGCCGGGGTTTCCGTTTTCCGCTGTTTGACCAGGCCACTTCTGTTACTCGGACAGATGGTGCCGAATTCGTCTTCGCCCTTAGTCGACCTGAGACAGGCACTAGCAGGCCCTGCCTCGCCGCGAATAAAACGGCTAGCTTTGTGGTTGGAACTTCTGGGCCAGCGACGTCCCTCTCCGCTCCTCCCTTTTGAATGGATCCGCTCCCCATGTCTTCCGCCCTGCCTTTACCTGCGCCCAGACGCTTCCCGCTCGCCGCGATGCTGGTTCTGGCCACCATTGCCTTCACCGCGATCACCACGGAGTTGCTGCCGTCCGGCCTGCTGCCGCAGATCAGCGGGGGTCTGAACGTCTCCGAGCCCGTCGCCGGCTTCCTCGCCGCCGCCTACGCCGCCGTCATCGTGGTCACCGTGATCCCCGCCGCGCGGCTGCTGGCCAGGGTGCCGCGGAAGACCCTGCTCGTGTCACTCGTCCTGACGTTCGCGCTCAGCAACGTCCTGGTCGGTCTCGCGCCCAACTTCACCGCCGCCATGGCCGCGCGCTTGGTCGGTGGCCTGGCACACGGCCTGCTCTGGACCACCACGGCCCCGTTCGTCTCGCGGGTGGTCCCTGCCGATAAGGTGGGCAAGGCCTTGGCCATCGTCTTCAGCGGCAACAGCCTGAGCCTGGCCATCGGCGCTCCCGTCGGCACGGCACTGGGCACGCTCTTCGGCTGGCGCGCGGCTTTCCTCTTCCTCGCCGGCTTCGGCCTGCTCCTGACCGGCCTGGCCGTCTGGCTGCTGCCGCAGGTCTGTCGCATCCCCGACGCCGTCCGCCCCTCGCTGCGCAAAGCGATCGCGCAGCCCGGCGTGAAATCCGTGGCCATCGCCTGGCCGCTGCTGGTCCTGGCACACTTCGCACTCTTCACCTACATCGCGCCGTTCATCCGGGAAGCCGGCCTGCCCGACTACGCCGTCGGCCTCTCCCTCACCGTCCTCGGCGTTGCCGGACTGGTCGGAATCTGGATGGCGGGCCTCACCGTGGACTCTCGGCCTCGCCGTTCGCTGCTCATCACGACGGCGGCCATCGCCGTCGCGATGCTCCTCCTCCCGCTCGGCGGAGGCAACATACCCGTCGCCATGGTCCTCATGGCCGTGTGGGGTGCCGGGCTCGGCGCCGTCGGCGTCTACAACCAGACCGCTATCCTCCGGGCCGGGGGCGAGTACAAGGAAGCCGCCAACGGCCTCACCGTCCTAACCATCCAGCTCGGCATCACCATCGGCGCGCTCTATGGTTCCGCCGCCCTGGTGGTGGCCGGCCCGCTCATGGTGCCTGTCGCCGCGGCCGTGCCGGTCGTTGTCGCCCTCGTGGTCACGCGGGCCGGCCGGAAGCACGCCTACCCGCCGGGCCGGAAAGAGGGCGGCTCGTCAGAGCCGGAAGTCAGGGAATCGGCGCTTCAGCAGCACTCAGGCGAGATGTGTATAAGAGACAGCCCGGGCCCTGCCGCCTGCTTGCCGAGCAGGTCCCACAGGGGCCGGAATTCGGTCTG
>NZ_MVDG02000010.1 GCF_002008315.2 Arthrobacter sp. KBS0703
TCCGCACGGCCTCGATGATCTCCGCTTCCGTGCGGGCCTCGATGTAGTTGCCGGCGGGGCCGCCGACGGCAGCCGTGGTCAGGTCGGAAAGCATGGTGGGAGTCACCAGTCCAGCTTATGGGAAGTTACGGAACCCAAGGGAACACTAGGAAATCTTCCGCGCCACCGGAGACAGCAGGAAGCTCACGACCAGCACGGCCATGACGGCCAGCAGGGAATGCAGGATCCCGACATGCTCGGCCAGCAGCCCCAGCAGCGGCGGGCCGCAAAGGAACGCGCCGTACCCGATGGTGGACACCACGGAGACGCGCGCCGCCGCTTTCGTGGGGTCGTCGGCGGCTGCGGACATGCCGACCGGGAATCCCAGCGATGCCCCGAGCCCCCAGACGGCGAGTGCGGCGTACGCGAGCCAGGGAACGGGCGCGAAAACGAACAACGCCAGCCCCGCCACGGCCAGCGAGGAGCACCAGCGCATCACGGGAACCCGGCCGAACCGGTCCAACGCCACGGTGCCGGCAAACCGGCCGATGGTCATGAACGTGACGAAGATCCCGTAACCGGCGGCACCGGCGGCGTCCGACTGGTGGTGGCCGTCGGCGAGTGCCAGCGCCACCCAGTCCCCCGCCGCCCCCTCCGCGAGGGCAAGTCCCAGGACCATGACGCCGAGCAGCAGCGTCCGCTTGTCCCGCCAGGCCTGTGCGATCTTGCGCTTGTTGTCCAGCGGAGGCTCCTCGGCCTCCGACCCGGCCCGGATGATGGGCAGCGGGCCGGTGGAGGGGTCCTCGAAGTTGTCGGGCCGGTACGTGGAGCCGTACACCACGGGCGTGGCGTCGGCGCGGAACCAGCCGGCCGCCGTCGTCACCGAAACGGCCACGACGACGCCGGCGGCCGCGAGGTGCCAGAACACCGGCATGCCGGAACCGGCCGCCCAGGCCCCCAGCCCGGCACCTGCCACGGTGCCCAGGCTGAACGCGCCGTGGAGGCGCGGCATGATGTGCCGGCCCACGGCCCGCTCCACGGCGGCCCCCTCCACATTGGAAGCAGTGTTCCAGCTCGCCGTGCCCAGACCGATCACCGCCAGCCCGGCGGCAACCGTGAACGGGCTGGCCAGCACAGACGTGCCAAATCCCGCCAGGACCAGTCCGATGCCCACCATGACGCTGCCGGTGCGGATGGTCCGCTTGGAGCCGAGCCGCAGCACGATCAGCCCGGAGGCGGACACCGAGAGAAACGAGCCGGCCGTCATGCACAGCAGGAGCAGCCCGATGGTCCCGGGCGTGAGGTTCAGTCCGTCGCGGATCGCGGGCAGGCGGGACACCCAGGAGGCGAAGGCGATGCCGCTGGCGCCGTACGCCACCACCACCGCGTTGCGCCAGAGGGTGACCTCCCGCGCCCGGACTGCGGTTGAGCTCAAGAGCGGATCACGTTTCAGGACACCTTGACGAGGGCCTGGGCCTTCACGAGGACTTTCTGCCCGTCAAAGACCACGGCGAGGTCCACGCGCGCGGTGCGTGCCTCGGCGTCGAGCGCCCCGATGGCGCCGGTCACTTCGATGAGGGCGCCGGCGGCGCCGGTTCCGGTCGTGTCGGCCACCAGTACCGGCTTGGTGAAGCGGGTCTGGTAATCGACGACGGCGGCGGGGTCGCCTGCCCAGTCGGAGACGAGCTGCACGGCCGCTCCCATGGTGAACATGCCGTGCGCGATGACGCCCGGGAGCTCCACGCCGGTGGCGAAGGCTTCGTTCCAGTGGATGGGGTTGAAGTCGCCGGACGCGCCGGCGTACTTGACCAGGTCCTGCCGGGTGACGTCGATGCTGCGGGCGCCGATGTCCTGGCCGACGCTGAGTTCTTCGAATGTTGGGCTCATGGCTACTGTCCCTCTCCGCGGACCAGGATGGATGACTTGGTGGTGGACACGGGCTCGCGCCCGTCGCCGTCCGTGAGCGCAAAGATCTCGGCGCGGGTGGTGATCATGGCGCCGCCGCCCATGGCACGGACGCCGTCGACGTGCAGCTCGGCCACGAGGCGGTCGCCGGCGAAGATGGGGCGGTGGTGGGTGAAGCGCTGGTCTGCGTGGACCACACGGGAGAAGTCGATGCCGGCCTCCGGGTCCTCGATCAGCTGCGCGTCGGCTCGCTGGGCGATGATGATCGCGAACGTGGGCGGTGCAACGAGGTCGCGGTGGCCCAGGCCCTTCGCGGCGTCGACGTCAAAGTGGGCGGGGTGGGTGGCCTTGACCGCGCGGGCAAACTCGCGGATTTTCTCGCGGCCGACGTCGTACACCTCTGCGGCAGGGTAGCTTCGGCCCTGCAGATCCGGATTGATAGTCATGGCCTCAAGCCTATCGGGGTCGCCGCGGACCACCCAGTACGCGGCTACTTCCGGAGGTTCTTGCGGACCTGCTGGCCCCGGATCACCATTCCGGCCATGTGCAGCACGAGCCCGAGGCCGATCACGGGCAGCGACGCCACCATGAGCCCCTGGTTGTGCGCGGCATTCCCCGCAATGTTGAGGATGATGCCTGCGGCGATCAGGCCCATCGCGCTGAAAACCAGGACTTTGTATGAGGCGGGCGCCGAGGCCCAGAATTCGTTCAGCACCGTGCCAGTTTACCCGGCTTCAGAACAGGGCCTCCTGCACGGCGGGCACCTCGGAGCTGAACTCGCCCGGCTCGATCAGACGCGCCTTCAGCAGCCCCAGGTCTGTCTCTTATACACATCTAGATGTGTATAAGAGACAGATGCAGGACGGCCGTCGGCCGTGACGCGGGTTCCGCGTGGAGGTCTACCCTGGCTAGAGCGCCACGCCGATCAGCAGCGGCTCCGGGTGGAGTTCAATGCCAAAACGCCCGACGACGCCGGCGCGCACCTCGCGCGCGATCGCCAGCATGTCCGCGGCGCTGGCGGAACCCCGGTTAGTGATGGCCAGGGTGTGCTTGGTGGAAAGCGAGGCCCTGCCGCCGGAGACGCTGCCGGCCTCCAGGCCGAAGCCCTTGCCGAACCCGGCCTGGTCGATCAGCCAGGCGGCAGAGAGCTTCACGAGGCCGTCGGAACCGGCCGGATACTGCGGCGCGCTCTCCGGGAGGCCGGCTGCTACACCGGCGGGGACGATGGGGTTGGTGAAGAACGAGCCGGTGGAGTAGGTATCGCGGTCGGCGGGATCCAGCACCATGCCCTTCGATGCGCGCAGCCGGAGGACCTCGCGCCGGACGTCGTTGGCGTAGGCCCGCTGGCCCTGCTCGACGCCGAGGACCCTGGCCAGTTCGGCGTACCGGATGGGCGCGCTCATCCGGCCCAGCGGCAGCTGGAACTCGACAGTGAGCACCACATAGCGCGGGGAACCGTTGACGGTGGTCTGCTTAAGGATGGAGTCCCGGTAGCCGAACTTGAGCTCCGAGCTGGTGAAGGTCTTCACTGCGTTGCGTTCCCGGTCCCAGGTGCGGACCGCCGCGATGGTCTGCGCAACGTCCGCGCCGTACGCGCCCACGTTCTGCACCGGCGTTGCGCCGGTGGCGCCGGGAATGCCGGACAGCGCTTCGATCCCGGACCACGCGTGCAGCACCGCGTGCTGCACCAGGGCATCCCAGTTGTGGCCTGCCTGGACCACCACCGCCACACCGCCGCAGGAGTCCTCGGCGTTAACCTTGAACCCCTCGGAGGCGATCCTGACCACCGTCCCGGGGAACCCGTCGTCGGAAATCAGCAGGTTGGAACCGCCGCCAATAATCAGCACCGGTTCCCCCGCCGCGTCTGCCG
>NZ_MVDG02000011.1 GCF_002008315.2 Arthrobacter sp. KBS0703
GCCGCGGCACTGGCCGAAAGGGCCGCCGGCTTCGAGGTTACGGTGGAGGACGATTCCGCAGAGACGTCCCTGATCGCCGTGCAGGGGCCGAAGGCAGAGGCGATTCTGCTGACCCTGGTCCCGGCCGAGCAGCACTCGCTGGTCACGGAGCTCAAGTACTACGCGGCGGTCGAGATAGGTATCGCCGTCAACGGCACTACCCAGGAGCTGCTGCTGGCCCGGACCGGGTACACCGGCGAGGACGGCTTCGAGATCTACGTGCCGAACGAGGACGCAGCGGGCCTGTGGGAGGCGTTGCTGGAAACCGGTGCCGGACACGGGCTCATTCCCGCAGGCCTGGCTTGCCGCGACTCGCTGCGCCTCGAAGCCGGCATGCCGCTCTACGGCAACGAGCTCTCCCGCGAAGGCAACCCCTACGCCGCAGGGCTCGGCCCGGTTGTCTCCCTCGCCAAGGAGTCGGACTTCATCGGCAAGGCCGCACTGAGCGAGCTCAAGGCAGCAGGCGCGGGCTCCACCACCGGCCGCAAGCTGGTCGGCCTCAAGGGCCTGGGCCGCCGGGCAGGCCGCGGGCACTACCCGGTCCTGAAGGATGGCAACGTTGTTGGCGAAGTCACGTCCGGACAGCCCTCGCCGACGCTGGGCTACCCCGTCGCGATGGCCTATGTCGACGTCGAGTTCACCGAACCCGGCACCGCCCTGGACATTGACCTCCGCGGCAAGGCGGAGCCGTTCGAAGTCGTCGCACTGCCTTTCTACAAGCGCGCAAAGTAGTCCGCCCCGCTGGATGAGCTTGTCGAAACCGGTGGTCTCCGCAAGCTCGATCATTGGGGGTTGAGCTTGATGCCACCTGGATCTCGACAAGCCCGATCGGCGGTGCAGCCGCTGGTTGAGCTTGCCGAAACCGCGACTGGCACCCAAGCCCACCACAGATTTTTTAGACAGATGAGAAGTAAGGAATTGGAATGAGCAAAGTAGTTGCTGAACTGAAGTACTCCGCAGAGCACGAGTGGGTTGCTGCTGACGGGGCCGGCCCTGCGGGGATTGGCATCTCGGCCGTGGCTGCCGATGCCCTGGGCGACATTGTGTATGTGGACCTGCCCGAGGTCGGCTCGACCGTGACGGCGGGGGAGACCTGCGGCGAGGTGGAGTCCACCAAGTCCGTCTCGGACCTGTACGCCCCGGTGACGGGCGAGGTCGTCGAGATCAACGATGACGTCGTTTCTGATCCCGCCCTGATCAACAGCGATCCCTACGGTGCCGGCTGGCTGTTCAAGGTCGCCGTGACCGAAGAAGGTCCGCTCATGTCAGCTGAAGAGTACGCCTCCACGAACGGCGGCGAGCTGTGAGCGGGGCAGGCGCCGCAACGGCGGCCTTCGAGCAGGTCGTTTCCCCGTCCCTGGATGCGGAGCTGTCCGCGCTGGATCCGGAGATCGCGGCGAAGATCGACGACGAACTGACCCGGCAGCGCAACGGGCTGGAGATGATCGCGTCGGAGAACCACACCGCGGTCGCGGTGATGCAGGCGCAGGGTTCGGTGCTGACGAACAAGTACGCCGAGGGCTACCCCGGGAAGCGGTATTACGGCGGCTGCGAGCACGTTGACGTGATCGAGCAACTCGCGATCGACCGCGTCAAGGCCCTGTTCGGGGCCGAGTACGCGAACGTGCAGCCGCACTCCGGCGCGCAGGCGAACGCTTCCGTAATGCACGCGCTGATCCGTCCGGGCGACACGATCATGGGCCTGAACCTGGCGCATGGCGGGCACCTGACTCACGGGATGCGGATTAACTTCTCCGGCCGGCTCTACAACGTCATCCCCTACCAGGTCCGCGAAGAGGACCACCGGATCGACATGGCCGAAGTGGAGCGCCTCGCCCTCGAGCACAAGCCGGCGCTGATTGTGGCCGGCTGGTCCGCCTACGCCCGGCAGCTCGACTTCGCCGAGTTCCGCCGCATCGCCGACCTCGTGGGCGCGTACCTGATGGTGGACATGGCGCACTTCGCCGGGCTGGTCGCCGCCGGGCTGCACCCGTCCCCGGTGCCGCACGCGCACGTCACCACGTCTACGACGCACAAGACACTTGCCGGTCCTCGCGGCGGGATCATCCTTTCCAACGACGCCGACATCGCCAAGAAGATCAACTCGGCGGTGTTCCCAGGCCAGCAGGGCGGCCCGCTGGAACACGTCATCGCCGGCAAGGCCGTGGCCTTCAAGATCGCCGCCTCTGAGGAGTTCCGGGAGCGGCAGGAGCGGGTGCTGGCCGGCGCCCGGATCCTGGCCGAGCGCCTGGTCCGGCCGGACGTCACCGCGAAGGGGATTAACGTGATCTCCGGCGGCACGGACGTGCACCTGGTCCTGGTGGACCTGCGCGACTGTGAACTGGACGGGCAGCAGGCCGAGGACCGGCTCGCGGAAATCGACATCACGGTCAACCGCAACGCCGTGCCGTTCGACCCGCGTCCGCCGATGGTGACTTCGGGGCTGCGGATCGGCACCCCGGCCCTGGCCACCCGCGGGTTCGGCGAGGCCGCCTTCGCCGAGGTCGCGGACATCATCGCCGAGGCCCTGATCGCCGACGCCGGCGCGGACCTTTCCGGTCTGCGCGCACGTGTGGAGGCCCTCGCGGAAGCCCACCCGCTTTACCCCTGTCTCTTATACACATCTAGATGTGTATAAGAGACAGGTGCAGGCCTGACCGAGGCCACCAAGTCCGCGCTGCTGGCGGCGAACTACATCGCCTCCCGGCTGAACGAGTTCTTCCCGGTCCTGTACACCGGCGAAGGCGGACTGGTGGCGCACGAGTGCATCCTTGACCTGCGTGATCTGACGGCCCGGACCGGCGTCACGGCCGAGGACGTTGCCAAACGGCTGATCGACTTCGGCTTCCACGCACCCACGCTGGCGTTCCCCGTGGCCGGGACGCTGATGGTGGAGCCCACCGAGTCCGAGGACCTCGCGGAGATCGACCGTTTCATCGACGCCATGATCACCATCCACGCCGAGATCGAGCAGGTCGCCGCCGGGGACTTCACCCTGGAGGGTTCCCCGCTGCGCAACGCACCGCACACGGCTGCCGCCGTCGTCTCCTCCGACTGGGCCCGCAAGTACCCGCGTGAGCAGGCCGCGTTCCCCGTGCCCGCTCTCAGGCAGGACAAGTACTTCCCGCCGGTGGGCCGCATCGACGGTGCGGCAGGGGACCGCAACCTGGTCTGCTCCTGCCCGCCGCTTTCCGAATTCGAAAACTGATTTCGACCAGCTCAATCACCGGATTGAAAGGATTTTCGCATGACTGAGAACTACACCGCGCTTTACGAAGAGCACAAGAAGGCCGGCGCCTCCTTCACCGACTTCGGCGGCTGGCAGATGCCCTTGAAGTACAGCTCTGAGCTGGCCGAGCACCACGCCGTGCGCTCCGCCGCCGGCCTGTTCGACCTCTCCCACATGGGTGAAGTCTGGGTCACCGGCCCGGACGCTGCGACTTTCCTGGACTACGCCCTGGCGGGCAAACTGTCAGCGGTCGCCGTCGGCAAGGCCAAGTACTCGCTGATCTGCCACGAAGACGGCGGCATCATCGACGACCTGATCTCCTACCGCCGGGGCGACGAGAAGTACCTCGTGGTCCCGAACGCCGGCAACGCCGCGGTGGTC
>NZ_MVDG02000012.1 GCF_002008315.2 Arthrobacter sp. KBS0703
ACAGCACCGGCATCGCTATGCCCCGCGCAGCGAGCTCGGCCTCAAGGGCCGCCTTGAGCTCCCGGTTCTGCTGGTTGATCGGGCTGATGCCGCCGTTGGCGCGGTAATGGTGCGAGACCTCTTCAAGCCGTTCGTCGGGGATGCCGCGGCCGCGTGTGACGTTGCGGAGGAACGGGATGACGTCTTCCTGGCCCTCGGGACCGCCGAAGGAGGCGAGCAGCACGGCGTCGTACTCCTTGGGGGCCATCCTGCCTGCCTCGGTCACGGGGTTCACCGCCGCAGGGTCCTGCGGATTCAGCGGACTCATGCCAGGACCTCGGCAATCTCCCCGGCGGTGATCCGGCGGCCCGTGTAGAACGGAATCTCCTCGCGGACGTGGTTGCGGGCCTCGGTGGAGCGGAGGTGGCGCATCAGGTCCACCAGGTCAACGAGTTCGGGGGCCTCGAGGCCGAGGATCCATTCCCAGTCGCCGAGCGCGAAAGAGGAAACCGTGTTGGAAATGACCTGGGGGAAGTCGCGGCCCAGCATGCCGTGGTCGCGCAGCATCTGGCCACGCTCGTCCTCCGGCAGGAGGTACCACTCGTAGGACCGGACGAAGGGGTACACGCAAAGCCATTCCGCCGGCTCGACGCCGCGGGAAAAGGCCGGGGTGTGGTTCTTGGCGAACTCCGCTTCACGGTGGACGCCCATGGCCGACCACACCAGGTCGGTTCCCGCGAAGAGCTTGCTGCGGCGGATGTCGCGGATGGCTTGCTGCAGGGCCTCGGGCCTTGGCCCGTGAAGCCAGACCATGACGTCAGCGTCGGCCCGCATGGCGGAGACGTCGTAGCTTCCGCGATGGGTCACTCCGCCCTCGGCCAGGCGCGCAATCAAGGCGTCGAAATCGTCGGCAGCATCAGCGCTGCGGAGGACCTCGGCGGAGCGCTTGAATACGGTCCAGAGGGTGAAGAACTGCTCGGCTGATTCTTCGGTTTTAGTGACAGATTCGGCAGGAGTGTGGCTCATGGATACCATACTGCCCCTTCCATGCGTCCAAGTCGAAAAACTCCACTTCTACAGAGCGTAGAAGCTGTCTCTTATACACATCTAGATGTGTATAAGAGACAGGTCCAGGGTCGCCGGCCCCACTGCTGCCACGCGGGTTGACTGCGGAATCCACCCGCTGAGGGCCACAGTCCGCGCCGCGGCTGTCTCTGCAAGCGCCAGGACGGTGGTGGCGCTGCTGACCACGAGCCACGCGAAACGCCCTGCACCCAAGGCGTCGAAAGCGTCATCGAGGGCGTCTTGGTCCCTGGCACGTTCGACATCGGTGAGCGGCAGCAGGAGCGGTTCGGCTCCGGCCAGCCGGAGTTCCGCCGCGAGCGTTTCCGCGCGGTCCGGGTTCCGCGTGATGAGGATGCGGGCCCCCTCGAGCGGGCGCCGCGCGCCTGGAAGTCCGGCGGGGTTGCCTTCCGGACCCTGCCGGTTCACCTGTCCCATGAGCCGATGGCCACCGACGGTCAGGACGCAGTCAGGTCAGCGATATCCGCAGCGCCCGCGGCCAGGAGAACCTCGGCGAGTTCGATCCCCAGCAGGGTCGCGCCCACTTCGGTCAGGCCGTCGGTGGCCCGCTTGTCACGCACGGACGCGGTGCCGTCCACTGCGCACACTACGGCTTCCAGGTGGAGCATGCTGCCCTTCCGGTAGGCGTATGCACCCACGGGAGCGGCGCAGCCGGCTTCGAGCCGGGCCAGCAGCGCCCTGTCTCTTATAGGCGGTGAGCCACGAGCCGGGTCGGGATCGTCCAGCGCTGACGGGCCTGCGCGACACCCGCGAGCCTTCAGTGGAACCGGCCCGGCGCAGGGCGTCGGCCGTGCGGCATTCAATGGCCAGCGATCCCTGACGCAGCCGGAAGCATGATGTCCGTCTCGAGAACTCGGTGACCGTGGCCAACCGGCTGATGCGTTCGGGCCGCGGCAGCCAGCGTCAAAGGTCGCACGATTTTCCGTCCACCGGCCTCGGTCGTGTTGCCAGGCAGCCCTGGAACCCGGCCGAGCCTGGTGTCCGTTACCGCGGATATCCACGATGTCCAGGTCCGGGACGGACGGCGCGGAGGCTGCGCCGCCCAGCGGCGAGCAGTGCCCACCCGCGCGCCCTTCGGAGAATCGGCCAGCTTGAACCCGTCGCGGGCGCACAGGACGTCGCGGACGTCCACGCGGCGGGGGGTTGCGGCGAGAGTCAGCCCCGCGGCCGAGCCCGTGGGCAGGTCCTTGAGCGAATGCACGGCAACATCGCACTCGTTGCGGAGCAGCGCGTCGCGGAGCGCCGCCACGAAAACGCCGGTGCCGCCCATCTGGGACAGCGACCCGGTAAGGACATCGCCGTCGGTCCTGATGTGCACGAGCTCCACCGGGAAGCCCCCGACGGCGGCCAGCAGGTCCGCCGTCTGCTGCGTCTGGGTCAGTGCGAGTTTGCTCGCGCGGGTTCCGATCCGGACCGTCATCGGGCGTCCTCTCCCCCTGCCGGGTAGGCGTCGTGACCGGCGCCCACCGTGGTGTCCGCGCCGGCAATCGTGGGCTTCTCGCCCCGGAAATTGGCGCAGCAGCCGGGACGGCAGACGTCGTACCAGGGGCCCAGGTCGGTGGCCGCCGGGCGGTCACGGATGTTGTTGGCGACCGTGCGTTCGCAGATCAGGTCCACGAGCCCTTCAACGAAGCGGCGGTGTGTTCCGGGCGTCGGCACGCGGGTTGCGGCCAGTCCCAGTTCGCGGCACGTCTCCAGCGCTTCGGTGTCAAGATCCCAGACCACTTCCATGTGGTCGCTGACGAAGCCGAGGGGCACAATCACGATGCCCTTGACGCCCTGCTTGGACAGGTCCGCGATGGCGTCATTGATGTCCGGTTCAAGCCAAGGCACGTGGGGGGCGCCGGACCGTGACTGGTACACGAGGGACCAGGGAGCCGCGAGTCCGGATTCGGCTTCCACCCGCCGCATGACCTCTCCGCCGGTGGCCAGGTGCTGGGCCACGTACGCGGAGTCCTCGGCGAACTGGCGGGGCTCGTCGGCCGACCGTCCGGCCGCCTCGGCGTCGCGGGTGGGAATGGAGTGCGTTGCGAACAGGACGTGCACGGGCGCATCCGGGTTTCCGGCGGCAGCCAGCTGCGCACGGACGTCGGCTATTCCCGCCGCGGTGCCTTCGATGAAGGGTTCCACGAAGCCCGGGTGGTCGAAGTACTGGCGGACCTTGTCCACTTCCAACCTGCCGTCCAGGCCCGTTTCGGTGAGCGCCATGCCGATGTCCTCGCGGTACTGGCGGCAGCTGGAGTAGCAGGAGTAGGCGCTCGTGGTGACCATGAGCAGCTTGCGGTGCCCGGCGTCGTAAGCGTCCTGGAGAGTCTGCGGGATGTAGGGATCCCAGTTCCGGTTGCCCC
>NZ_MVDG02000013.1 GCF_002008315.2 Arthrobacter sp. KBS0703
TGGCCATCCTCGAGCCCACCCTGGTGGAGACGGTGGCCTGCATGATCGGCACCCTGCTCAACGAGGCGCTGCACGAGACCGTGCACACCGCCGGCGTCCCGGAGGAAGCCGCCAAGGCCATGCTGTTCGGTCACATCCAGATTGCCCTGACCAATGCCCTCCGCGGCTCCAACCCGTTCTCCGAGGCCTGCGAAATCGCCATCCAGTACGGCAAGAACACCATCATCAAGGACGACTGGAAGAAGATCTTCGACGACTCCGAGCTGGACGGCGTCATCGCCAAAATGCTCAAGCTCGACGCAGTCAAGCGCTAGGCAGCGTCCGTGCGCTGCGCCCGCTGACATGATTGTGAGCGGGCGCAGAGCGGCTGCTCGCGGCCGATGCTGCCGCAGTCCTCAAACCGCAGGGGTCGGGGCCGCACACGTCTATGGCCACTCGACGGCCTGACGCATCGCCCAGTGGCTCGCCATCGACTACCCGCAAAGCCTGCAGGCACTGTTCCTTGCGGCAACGAGCGGCGGGAGGGAACCCGCGGGGAAGGCAATGCCGCCGCCATGAATGCACTGCTGAGCGCGGACGTCGACCGCATGGCTGACGCCGCTGCCGAACGCCGTCCTGTTGCATCAGCACATCCGCCGCTCCACCCTGGTGAAGGTCCCCGGCGCACGGCATGGCGCGAAAAATATCTTCGGGATGGCCGGCCTGCCGGGACGCCGGCGGCGGACTTGACTTGAACCGGCCCCGGTTTTCCGCCACCAACAGCCGGCCCCCGCTCCTGACGCTCCCGAAATCCGGACTTCGCTGGGATCTTCCGGCGTCCCTTGTGGTCTTCCTCGTTGCCGTTCCGCTGTCGCTCGGAATCGCCGCGGCGTCCGGCGCGCCGGTGATGGCGGGCCTCATCGCGGCGGCGGTCGGGGGCATTGTGGCTGTCTCTTATACACATCTAGATGTGTATAAGAGACAGGCACCGGACTCGGCGTGGCCATCGCCGCGAACAAGGTCCCCGGCGTCCGCGCCGTCACCGCCCACGACCCCTTCTCGGTGGAACGCTCCGTGCTGAGCAACAACGCCCAGGTCCTCACCTTCGGCCAACGCGTCGTCGGCCTGGAACTGGCCCGCCGGCTCGCCCGCGAATGGCTCACCTATACGTTTGACGAAAGCTCCGCCTCGGCCGAGAAAGTCACCCTGATTAAGGACTACGAGGGTGTCACTTCCTGCTAACACCGCCGCCGGCGGGACGGGCGCAGCCGTCACCACGGGGCCAAAGGCCATCATCGGCGTCAGCCTGAAGATGTACTTCGGCTACCAGCGCTCGGTCGACTACTGCCGCGAGGTGGCCACGATCGCGCTGGCCCACCCCGCAGTGCAGAGCGGCGACATCGAACTCTTCGTCCTGCCGATCCTTCCAGTCCTCCCCGAAGCGGCCCGGATTCTCGGCGCCGCCGGGGCGGCGGCCGGTGCCCAGGACATCTTCTGGGAGGACCAGGGCGCCTTTACCGGCGAGGTCGGCGGCGCGGCCGTGGCCGAGCTCGGCGGCCGGTACGCGGAAATCGGCCACGCCGAGCGCCGCCGGATCTTTGGCGAGGATGACAGGATCATCGGGCTCAAGACGGCCGCCGCCTACCGCAACGGCCTCACCCCGGTCCTGTGCGTCGGTGAGCTGCAGCAGGGATCGGTGGAAGAAGCCATCACCCGCTGCACGGCCGAGATCGACGGTGCGCTGAACCGGGCGCAGTCCCTCGGACCCGCACGCCGGACCATCGTGGCCTATGAGCCGCAGTGGGCCATCGGCGCCCCGGAACCCGCCACGCCGCAGTACATCAGCGCCGTCATCGCCGGGCTGGATGCGCACCTGCGCGCCCTGCCGGGCCAGGCCGAAAGCCGGGTCATCTACGGCGGCAGCGCCGGGCCCGGCCTCATCAGCCAGTTGGACATGTCCGTCGCAGGCCTGTTCCTGGGCCGCTTCGCGCACAACCCGGCAGCACTCCGGGAGATCCTGGACGAGACCGCCGAACGGCTCGGCCTGCTGGAACCCGCGGGAGGAAGGGCATGAGCTCAACCATCGGACTCAGTTCCTACGCCTTCTTCTGGCAGCTGTCGGACAAGGTCGCCGAACCCCTCACCATCCACCGGGCCCTGGAGAAAACCGCGGCCCTGGGCGTGGAGCTCTTCCAGATCTGCGACTACGCACCGCTGGAGGAGATGACGGACGCGGAACTCAAGGAGATCAGGGCCACGGCGGACAGCCTGCGCATCGCACTCGAACTGGGCACCAAGGGCATCCGTCCGGAGCACCTCCGCAAGTTCCTGCACATCGCTGGCCTGCTTGGCGCGCCGCTGCTGCGGACCATGTTCAACGTCCCGGGCCACACCCCGACGGCGGACGAGGCAGCGGCGATCTTCACCGAGGTCCTGCCGGAGTTCGAAGCAGCCGGAGTGAAGATCGCCGTCGAAACCTACGAACAGGTGCCCACCGCCCGGATCCTGGACGTGGTCCGCCGCGTGGACAGCCCGTTCCTGGGCATCTGCAGCGACCCGGCCAACACGGTCGCGGCGCTTGAGATGCCGCGCGAGGTGATTGACGCCGTCGCGCCCTATGTCCTGAACATGCACATCAAAGACTTTGCGTTCAGCCGCAAGGAGGGGTGGGTCGGGTTCACATACTCCGGCGCGCCGCTCGGCGAAGGCCTTCTCGACTATGACTACATGGCCGGAAAGTTTCAGCCCCACGAAAGAAACATCAACCAGATCATCGAACACTGGTTGCCGTGGCAGGACTCCGAAGCGGACACCGTCCGCCTCGAAAACCAGTGGACCCAGCAGAGCCTCAATTTCCTAAGGAGCAAATGAAATGTCAGCAGAAAACTTGACCGTCGCCGTCATCGGAGCCGGAGGCAAAATGGGGATGCGCGTTTCCCGGAACCTCCAGAAGAGCGCCCACACCGTCTTCTACAGCGAAAACTCTCCCGCCGGCCAGGACCGCGTCCGCACCGAAGGCCGCGACATCACCAGCACGGATGACGCCGTGAAGGGCGCCGACGTGGTGATCCTCGCCGTCCCGGACACCGTCCTGGGCGTCGTGTCCGAAGGCGTCGTGCCGCAGATGAAGTCCGGCGCGATCCTGCTCACCCTGGACCCCGCCGCCGCCTACGCCGGCCTGCTGGCCAAGCGCGCCGACGTGGTCCAGGCAGTGGCGCACCCGTGCCACCCGTCCGTGTTCCTGGAGCGCACCACCAAGGAAGAATGGGCCGACACCTTCGGCGGCGAAGGCGCCCCGCAGAACGTGGTTGCCGCGATCGACGAGAACACCCCGGCAGTAACCCGCGATTCGGCCGAGGCCGTCATCCGCACCATCTACGCCCCCGTGATCGACGTGCACTGGGTCACCGTCAAGCAGC
>NZ_MVDG02000014.1 GCF_002008315.2 Arthrobacter sp. KBS0703
CTGAGCGGCAAATACCTGCCCGGCCAGCCGCTGCCCGAGCGGAGCCGCGCCACGGACGACAAGGGCGGCGCCAAGATGATCCAGCGCTGGATGCGCGATGACGTCCTCGCCGGCGTGCAGCAGCTGAAGCCCATCGCCGAGGAGGCCGGACTGAGCATGCCGCAGCTGGCCGTCGCCTGGGTCCTGCAGAACCCGAACGTGGCCTCGGCCATCATCGGCGCGTCCCGGCCCGAGCAGATCGCGGACAGCACGGCGGCCGCAGGCGTCAAGCTGGAACCGGAGGTCCTGAAGAAGATCGACGACGCCATCGGCTCCCTCGCCGAGCGCGATCCGGCCCAGACAAAATCCCCCGCAACGCGCGAAGGCTAGGACCGGCCATGACAGACCTTCCCGATCTCGCCGTCACCGGCTCCACGGGGGTCCTCGGCGGAATGGTGGCCCGCCAGCTCGCCGACGCCGGGTTCTCCCAGCGCCTGCTGGTGCGCGACGCCGGACGCGCACCAGAGCTGGATAACGCACCGACCGTCCTGGTCAGCTACGCGGACCCGGTGCTTTCGCGCCCCGCGCTGGAGGGCGTGAAGACCCTGTTCATGGTCTCGGCGGCCGAGGCGGAAGACCGGCTGCAGCACCACCACGCGTTCGTGGATGCCGCGGCCGAGGCGGGCGTGCAGCACATTGTCTATACGTCGTTCTTCGGCGCCGCCCCGGACTGCACGTTCACCCTGGGCCGCGACCATTACGCCACCGAGGCGCGGATCCGCGCGTCCGGGATGTCTTTTACGTTCCTGCGGAACAACTTCTACCTGGACTTCCTGCCGAAGCTGACCGGGGAGGACGGCGTGATCCGCGGTCCGGCCCGGGACGGCGTCATGGCAGCCGTGACACGGGAGGACATCGCCCGCAGCGCCGTGGCGGTACTCCGGGATCCGGCCGTGCATGCCGGGTTCACCTACAACCTCACAGGCCCGGAGGATCTCTCGCTGGCGCGGGCGGCGGAGGTGCTCACCCGGGCCACCGGCCGGGCCGTCACGTACCACGACGAAACCTTGGAGGAGGCCTACTCCTCCCGGGCCTCGTACGGGGCCCCGGCGTGGCTGGTGAACGCCTGGGTGAGCACCTACACGGCGATTGCCGCCGGTGAACTGGCCGGGCCGACGTCGGACGTAAACGGGCTCACCGGGCAGGACCCGATCGGGCTCGAGGAGTTTGTGAAGCTGCCGCAGCTGTAGCCGGCAGCACAGCCGGACGGGACTGTTGACGGCCCTGAGGGTGCGGCGTAAACCTAAAAGGGAGCACGCCGTCAGCAGCACCGAGCAGAATCGCAACGCCATGACAAAGCTGATCTACCGTCGCCGTCAGTCAGCCCGGCCCAGGCCGCATCCAGGGGAACCCACGTACGGGCCGCTCACCCAGGACGAACTGCAGCTCGCCGCGCGGAACCATTCGATGCCGCTGGAGGCCCTCCGCCAGGACGTGACGCCGCCGGGCATGCACTATGTGCTGACGCACTTCGACATCCCGCAGATAGAGGACGGCTCCTGGCACCTGCGGATCGGCGGCGCCGTGGAGATGGCGATGGAACTGAGCCTGGCCGCGCTCAAGAAGGACCCGGCCATCAGCGTTCCGGTGACGCTTGAATGCGCCGGCAACGGCCGCTCACTGCTCAAGCCGCGGCCGCTCAGCCAGCCATGGGTCCTCGAGGGCGTGGGCACGGCAGTCTGGACAGGCGTCCCGCTGGCCTACCTGCTCGCGCAGGCCCGCGTGGAGCCTGAAGCCGTAGAGGTGGTGTTCACCGGGGCGGATGAAGGGGTCCAGGGCGGCGTCCGCCACCACTACGCGCGGAGCCTGCCCATCGCGGAAGCGCTGCGGCCCGACGTCGTGCTTGCCTACAAGATGAACGGCAGCGAGCTGCCGGCCCAGCACGGCTACCCGCTGCGGCTGGTGGTTCCCGGCTGGTACGGCATGGCGAGCGTCAAATGGCTGCAGTCGATCCAGGTGGTGACGGCCCCGTTCCACGGCTTCCAGCAGGCGGTCGCGTACCGCTACCAGCACAACGCGAACGACGCCGGCACGCCGGTTTCGCGGATCAGGGTACGGTCGCTGATGGTTCCCCCGGGAATTCCGGACTTCTTCACGCGGCGCCGCATCCTCCCCCGCGGCCCGGTCATGCTGCGCGGCCGGGCCTGGTCCGGCGCTGTCTCTTATACACATCTCGCCGATGCCCGTGCGGTGGCGCGCGCCAGGGCTGTCGCCCCGGAGATCAAGGTCAGCGCCCCGGACCGGCCCGGACTGGGTGTGGCTGCCGACGGCGTGGTGAAGGTTGCTCCGCTGGTGGAGTCCGCCCTTAATACGGAGGCGCTGCACACGGCGGCCCTGGATAAAAAGGCGCTGCACAAAGAATCCCGGCGCCAAGAGGGCGTGCAGGAAGACGCCCAGAACAATCCGAAACCGAACGCAGAGGCCCCCGCCCCCGGCGAAACGGGACCCAAGGAAGCACCGGCACGGTCCGCGCTTGCCTTGTCCGCCCAGCCTCCGCGGCCGGCGCGGAAGCCCGCCGCCGGGAACATGGCCGTCCTGGACACCGGGTCCATGGTCTCGCTGGCACAGCACGAGGACGTCCGCGTCCGGTCCTGAGGCACCGCCCCTGCAGTCAGGCCCGGCGGACTGGCCCGGCGGTCAGGCCGGCGCAGCAGGCAGATGAACCGCGCGCATCCCTTACCCTGAGCAACCATCTCCGCTAGCGTAAAGCCCATGGAATTCAGATATCTCGGAAACAGCGGCTTCAAGATCTCGGAAATCACTTTCGGCAACTGGCTGACCCACGGCTCCCAGGTGGAGAACGACGTCGCCACCCAGTGCGTGCGGGCGGCGCTCGACGCCGGCATCAGCACCTTTGACACGGCTGACGTCTACGCCAACACCGCGGCCGAGACGGTCCTCGGCGAAGCGCTGAAGGGCGAACGCCGCCAGTCCGTGGAGATTTTCACCAAGGTGTTCGGGCCCACCGGCCCCAAGGGCAAGAACGACCTGGGACTGTCGCGCAAGCACATCATGGAATCGATCGACGGCTCCCTGACCAGGCTGCAGACCGATTACGTCGACCTGTACCAGGCGCACCGCTACGACTTCGAGACGCCGCTCGAAGAGACGATGCAGGCGTTCGCGGACATCGTGCGGCAGGGCAAGGCGCTGTACATCGGCGTCAGCGAGTGGACCGCCGAGCAGCTCCGGGACGGCCACGCGCTGGCGAAGGAACTGGGCTTCCAGCTGATCTCCAACCAGCCCCAGTACTCCATGCTGTGGCGGGTCATCGAGGCGGAGGTCGTTCCCGCGTCCGAAGAGCTGGGCATCTCCCAGATCGTCTGGTCCCCCATGGCGCAGGGCGTG
>NZ_MVDG02000015.1 GCF_002008315.2 Arthrobacter sp. KBS0703
GGTGCGGCCGGTGCCTGGGCAGCCTGGCCCGGCAGCGCCATTGCCGGCGGGGCTGCGCCGATGGGGTCCCGAATGGTGAGCTCGTCCGCCGCAGCGGCCACGATTGTCGATCGCATGGGGGGCTCCTCGTTGTGGGTTTCGCTGGGTCTTGGACGCCGCCTACTTCTGACGTCATCCGTACCCTCGCGCCGGCGGGTTTACACGCCGCCGCGGCAGTAGTTTCAGCGCTGGCGGCAGAGCGCCGACGCGCCGTATGGTGGCACCACGGACCGTACCCGCAGGACCTTGGTCCGCCCGGAAAGAGCCGAAGGGGCTGACGCCATGGGACACCTCAACGCCGATTTTGGCGGAGCACACATGACCGGGTTTGGAATTGGACCCGTGTTGGAGGAATTCACCGGGGTCTCGCGGATCGCCGTACTCCGCGGCGGCGGATTGGGCGATCTGATGTACGCCGTCCCGGCCGTCACGGCGTTGAAAGCGGCTTATCCGAAGTCCACGGTGACGCTGCTGGGCACGCCCATTCACGCCGAGCTTCTTGCCCAGGTTGAGAGTCCGGTGGATGAAACTGCCATCCTTCCGTTCGCGGAAGGTGTACGCCCCGGGCCCGTGATTGAGGAACATCAGGACGGGTTCATCGCCGCGATGCGCGCCCGAAATTTCGATCTCGCCGTCCAGCTGCATGGCGGCGGCCGCCATTCCAACCCCTTCCTGCTCCGGCTTGGCGCACGGCACACCGTGGGTGCCGGAACGCCGGACGCCGCCAGGCTGGAGCGCACCGTGCCCTACACGTATTACCAGCACGAGCCGCTGCGGGCGCTCGAGGTGGCGGGTTACGCCGGCGCGCCGCCGGTTGACCTCGAAGCCCGGCTGCGTCCCCGGCCGGAGTTCGAGAGGCAACTGGCCGTTAGCCTCGCGGGTGACACGCACACCGTGGTGGTGATCCACCCGGGCGCCACCGATCCCCGTCGGCGCTGGCCGGCCCAACGCTTCGCCGCCGTGGCCAGGCGGGCGGCCGACGACGGCTTCCGGGTTCTGGTAATCGGTGACCAGAGCGAACGGGAACTGGCAGAAACAGTGGTGGAACTCGCCGTCGGCCCTGTCCCGCCCGGAGCGGACGACGCGAGGGGCAGCAGTTCCGATCCGCCGGTGGCGTCGCTCGCCGGAAAACTGAGCCTGGGCGAGCTCGCGGGGCTGCTCGCCGGCTGCAGCGTGGTGGTGGCCAACGACAGCGGCCCCCGGCACTTGGCGCAGGCCCTGGGGACGCCGACGGTTGGCATCTTCTGGGCGGGCAATGCCATCAATGCCGCGCCGCTGGGCCGCAGCATGCACCGGATCCACCTTGGCTGGGCCACCCATTGCGCCGTGTGCGGGATCGACATCACCCAGGTGGGGTGGACCGCGCCGCGGTGCCGGCACGATGTGTCCACGGTGGAGACCGTGGCAGCCGACGCCGTCTACGAGGACGTCCTCCAGCTCACGGCCATGACCCCTCGTCCTCGTGGCAGATGAGCATCTCGCGTATTTCGCACCCGGCGGGCTGCGACAGCACGAAAAGGATGGCCTGTGCCACATTGGCCGGATCGTTCAGGCGGGAATCGTCCTGCGGCTTGTATTGCTCGGCGCGGTCGTCGAAGAAGCGTGTCTTCATTCCGCCAGGGATCATGGTGGTCACGCCGATCTCCCCTCCCGTCTCGGCCGCAAGGGAATGGCTGAAGCCCACCACTCCGAACTTCGACGCGCAGTAGGCGCTGGCCTCGGGCAACGCCCTCTTGCCCAGCGTGGAGGCAACGGTGACAACCCTGCCCCGGGACTGTTTCAGGTAGGGCAGTGCCGCGCGCACCACTGATACCGTGCCCAGGAGGTTGACGCCGATGACCCGTTCCCATTCGTCGGCGGCCACGTCCTCGAGTTTTCCGCAGCGGTCGATCCCGGCGGCGGTGACCACGGCATCCAGGCCGTCGAGCGTTTCGGCGGCCTGCTGCACCGCCTCGCTCACCGCGGCCCGGTCGGACACGTCAACCTCGAAGGCCTTCGCCGCCGCGACGTTCCGGATGTCCCGGTCCAGCACCACCGGGGTTCCGCCCGCCTTCAGGACAGCGTCGACGACGGCGGCGCCCAGGCCCGAGGCCCCGCCAGTGACGAGCACCCGTCCGGGCCGGATTGAGATGTGGTTCATGGTGTTCCTTTCAGGGGGTCGGGTTCAGTGTTCGTGTGGTTCGCGTGGGCAGCCCTGGTTGCACGGCAGCTCAGCCAGTTGCCGGGTTGCGCCGGCCTCAGCTCACTTTGGCAAGCGCGTCCGCCAATACGGAGGTGGAGCGGGCCTGGTGGTAGGGCACGGTCACGCAGCGCCCGCCCCAGCTCGCAACGAGGTCCGCCTCAGGCAGCAGTGACACCCGATAGTCTCCGCCCTTGACCCAGACGGCCGGCCGCAGCGCGTCGAGGCAGGCCTGCGGGGTGTCCTCCTCGAAAACCATCACAGCGTCCACGCATTCGAGGGCAAGGAGGAGCTCGGCCCTGTCCTGCTGGCTCACGATGGGCCTGGGTTCGCCCTTGATCCGGTGGACGGATGCGTCCGAGTTCAGGCAGACGATCAGGCAGTCGCCCAGGTCCCGGGCCGCTGCCAGGGTGCGGGCGTGGCCGGCATGCAGCAGGTCGAAGCAGCCCCCGGTCGCCACCACGGTTCCGCCGCTTGCCTGCACTCTCCGGGCCAGCGCCAGGGCGTCTTCGTCCCGGCTGTGGCGCCAGGCGGGACGGTGCCGGCTCGTAAGGTTCCCGCCGGAAGGGTCCCGGTCTGAAACGTAACTGTTGGAAAGGGCGGCCACTCCCCAGATGTGTATAAGAGACAGTCGCCGGGGATGTCGCCCGCGGAGTCGTCGAAGCGCAACAGGACCTGCCCGCCGCTGCTGATCCTGACCTTCGTGGTGGTGACCATGTCCTGGTGCTCGCACAGCGGGCCGGCGTCTATGCCCGCGGCCAGCAGCTTCCGCTTCAGTTCCCCACCGGCGTCATCCCGGCCGATAATTCCGGCGACCCTGACCTCGGCCCCCAGCGCGGCCAGGTTCATGGCGGTGTTCGCTGCGCCACCCGGGGCAAAATCCCGGCGCTCGATGTCCACCACAGGAGCGGGCGCCTCGCGGCACATTCTGTCGATCGAACCCCGCCACCAGCCGTCAAGCATTAAATCGCCCACCACGGTTATGGCAGGGCGTTCCGCTGCGAGCCGACGCGGAAGCCAGGCGGCAAGACCCCGCTGCTCGGAAAGCTCCTGCCAGCCATCCCGGGCCGGGCCGCCGCTCACGCTTCGGCCTCTTCCGCCGGTGGTGCGGCCGGTGCCTGGGCCT
>NZ_MVDG02000016.1 GCF_002008315.2 Arthrobacter sp. KBS0703
CAAGAGCAGCGAAATCGACTACGCCGGCGCCGCTCCCTATGCCCTGCTGATGATCGTGATCTCGGCACCCATGACCTATTTGCTCTTCCAGCAGTCCAAGAAAGTAGCGGGACAGTGACCGAACAATCCCCGTCCAGGCTCCCGGTACCACGGGTCTCAGCCTCCGTGGCGCCCAGCACCAACAGCCACCTGGAGATCGATTCGGTCACCAAGGATTTCGGTTCCCAGGCCGTCCTCAAGGGCGTCAACCTGTCCGTGGCCAAGGGCGGGACCACCGCCATCGTGGGTCCCTCCGGTTCCGGCAAGACCACGCTGCTCCGGCTGATCGCCGGCTTCGAACACCCCGGCACCGGCACCATCCTGCTCAACGGCAGCCCGGTGGCGGGCAACGGCGTGTGGAAGCCGGCGCACAAGCGCCACGTCGGATACGTGGCCCAGGACGGCGCCCTGTTCCCGCACCTGACCGTGGGCCAGAACATCGCCTTCGGGCTCAGCGCCGCAAAGCTCGACGGCGGCCGGCGCGCGGTCGCTGCCCGCGTCAATGACCTGCTGGAAATGGTCTCCCTGGACACCGCCATGGCCAAGCGGCGGCCGCACCAGCTCTCCGGCGGCCAGCAGCAGCGGGTCGCACTGGCCCTGTCTCTTATACACATCTAGATGTGTATAAGAGACAGCTTAAGGCCTCCGCGGCTTGGATGCTTAGGTTTGGCTAACCTACAGTTTTCGAAGTGAGCTTCACCTAACTTCCCCAGCTCACCCGGACCCCGGTCCACCAGACTTTTGCAGAAAGAAGCCCCGATGAAGATCCGCAACAATGCGCTGGCCGGCATCGCACTCGCAGCCACCGCAGCCCTCGGACTGTCGGCCTGCGGCGGCTCCCCCGCCCCCGCCGGCTCCGGCACCGCAGCAGCTGCCAACGGCGAGATCACGGTCTACAACGCCCAGCACGAAAGCCTCACCCAGGAATGGGTGGACGAGTTCACCAAGGAAACCGGCGTCAAGGTCACCCTGCGCCAGGGCGACGACACCGAGATGTCCAACCAGATCGTCCAGGAAGGCCAGGCCTCGCCGGCGGACGTTTTCCTCACGGAGAACTCCCCCGCCATGGCCCAGGTGGAGAACGCCGGGCTGTTCGCTGACGTGGACAAGGACACTGTCGCCCAGGTTCCCGAAGCGTTCCGCCCGAGCACCAACAAGTGGACCGGCATCGCCGCCCGCTCCACCGTCCTGGTCTATGACAAGACCAAGCTCACCGAAGACAAGCTGCCCAAGTCCATGCTGGACCTGGCCAAGCCGGAGTGGAAGGGCAAGTGGGCCGCTTCACCGTCCGGCGCCGACTTCCAGGCCATCGTTGCCGCCCTGGTCGAGCTCAAGGGCGAGGCTGCCGCCGAAGAGTGGCTCAAGGGCATGAAGGACAACGCCAAGGTCTACAAGGGCAACAGCACCGCCATGAAGGCCGTCAACGCCGGCGAGGTGGAATCCGCGCTGATCTACCACTACTACTACTACGGCGACCAGGCCAAGACCGGTGAGAACTCGAAGAACGTCTCGCCGTACTACTTCAAGAACCAGGACCCGGGCGCTTTCCTCTCCGTCTCCGGCGGCGGTGTGCTGAAATCCTCGAAGAACGCCGAGAAGGCCCAGGCCTTCCTGAAGTTCATCACGGGCAAGAAGGGCCAGGAGATCCTGCAGAAGGGCACGTCCTTCGAGTACGCGATCGCTTCGGACGTCCCGGCCAACGAGAAGCTGGTCCCCATCAAGGACCTCCAGGCCCCCACCGTGGACCCGGCCAAGCTCAACTCCCAGAAGGTCACCGAACAGATGACCAAGGCAGGACTGCTGTAATTCCGTGATCACCGATCCATCGGCGCCGGAGATTTCCGGAAGCACGACGACGGCGGGCCGGGGTAAACGCCCCCGCCCGCCTTTCGGCGTTTCCGCCGTAGCTGTCCTCGCAGTGCTGATCGCGCTGTTTTCCCTCGTCCCGCTGGGGTACGTCGCCTTCATGACGGCCGCAACCGGCTGGGACACGGCGGCGGCGCTGATCTTCCGGCCGCGCGTCGGGGAGCTGCTGCTGAACACGGTCCTGCTGATCACCATCACCGTGCCGCTGTGCCTGGTCCTTGGTGTGGGCGGCGCCTGGCTCGTAGAGCGGACCACGCTCCGCGGCCACAAGATCTGGGCGGTGCTCCTCGCGGCCCCGCTGGCCATTCCTGCCTTCGTGAACAGCTATGCGTGGGTGTCCGCCGTGCCGTCGCTCGAGGGCCTGTCCTCCGGCGTGCTGATCGCCACCCTGTCCTACTTCCCGCTCGTCTACATCCCGGCCGCAGCGACCCTCAGCCGGCTTGATCCCGCGGTGGAACAGTCCGCGGCGTCGCTGGGGCTCGGCGCCTGGCGGTCCTTCTTCCGCGTGGTCCTGCCGCAGCTGCGGATCGCCATGACCGGCGGCGCCCTCCTGGTGTCGCTGCACCTTCTCGCCGAGTACGGCGCCTTCGCCATGATCCGGTTCGACACGTTCACCACGGCGATCATGGTGCAGTACCGCTCCACGTTCAACGGCACGGCCGGAAACATGCTGGCCAGCGTGCTCGTGTTCTTCTGCCTCATCCTGCTGCTGGCCGAGGTCCGGAGCCGGGGCAACGCGCGGTACGCGAGGGTGGGCTCGGGCGCCCAGGCCAAGGCGCTCAGGCTTCCGCTGCACGCCTACCAGCTCCCGGCCCAGCTCTTCCTGCTCGCGCTCACCGCCTTGGCGTTCGGGCTGCCGCTGGTCTTCGTCCTCCGCTGGATTGTCGCGGGCGGCGCGGACATCTGGACCGCCGACGAATTCGTCCCCGCCCTCGTGCAGACCCTCGGCTACGGCCTGGCCGGCGCCGTCGTCACCACCGTCGTCGCGTTCCCCATGGCGTATCTTGCCGTGCGGCACGCCGGCTGGTTCAGCAAGGCACTGGAGCTGTCCAACTACGTCACGAGTTCCATGCCCGGCATCGTGGTGGGCCTGGCCTTCGTCACCGTCAGCATCCGGCTGGTCCCCGGCGTGTACCAGACGTCAGGCGTCCTGATCGCGGCCTACGTGCTCCTGTTCCTGCCCCGGGCACTGGTGAACATCCGGGCCGGGCTGGCGCAGGCACCGAAGGAGCTGGACGAGGCGGCGCAGGTCCTGGGCAGCCCGCCGCTGCTGTCCTTCCTCCGCGTGACGCTCCGGCTGACCGCCCCGGCGGCGGCGGGCGGCGCGGCGCTGGTCTTCCTGGCCATCGCCAACGAGCTCACCGCAACGCTGCTTCTCTCCCCCAACGGCACGAGGACGCTCGCCACGGAATTTTGGAG
>NZ_MVDG02000017.1 GCF_002008315.2 Arthrobacter sp. KBS0703
CACGGCCGTCACGGCCGATCTCGTCACCCGGGGCAAGCCGCATCCGGAAGGCTACCTGCGCGCCGCTGAACTCCTTGGCGTGGCGCCCGAAGAGGCCGTGGTCTTCGAGGACGCGCCCGCCGGTATCGCCGCCGGCGTTGCGGCCGGAATTCGCACCGTGGCCGTGGGCCCGAACGCTGGCGTCATTCCGGACGGCGTCCTCCACATCTGTCTCTTATACACATCTAGATGTGTATAAGAGACAGGGCGTCGCCGCTCCGGTGCGCGCGAAAGAAGTCCCGCAGCAGCGCACCGCATTCCTCCTCCTGCACCCCCGCGTAGACCTCCACCCAGTGGTTGAGCCGGCGCTCGCGGAGGATATCGAAGACGGATCCGGCCGCGCCTGCCTTCTCGTCCCAGGCCCCGAACACCACCCGGTGGATCCGTGCCAGCACGATAGCCCCGGCGCACATGGCGCACGGCTCCAGCGTCACCACCAGTGTGCAGTCCTCGAGCCGCCAGCCGTCGCCGCGCCCGCCGTCGGGGATGGAACGCTCACGGAGCCGGGCGGCAGCCTCACGGATGGCCACGACTTCCGCGTGGGCAGTGGGATCCCCGTGCGCCTCCCGTTCGTTGCGGCCCGATCCGAGCACGGTGCCGTCGGGACCGATGACGACGGCGCCGATGGGCACGTCCTCGGTGGCCAGGGCCCGCCGGGCTTCTTCGAGGGCAAGGCCCATCCATTCGACGTGTTGTGGATCTGCCGGGGTCATGGGTCAATGATAGTTTCTAAGGGTACTTAGCTTCTGAGGGCACCTCGCCGGGAGAGATGATGAAATCGGTGACTGATCGGTTCGGCCGGTGGCTGGGCCCGTACGCGGCACTCTGGATCACGCTCATCGTCGGCGGCATCCTGGTGATCACCCTGACGCTGCTCGGAGCCGAGGTGTACGACAGCGTGGTGGACCAGAACGGTGTTTCCGGCCTGGACAAACCTGCCCTCGAACTCGCCAAACAGTACCGGACTCCGTGGCTGGACAGCACGGTCACCGCCTTCACCAACATTGGCGGCGGCATCGGCATGCCCATCCTGGCGAGCATCCTCGTGGCCTGGCTGATTTATGTCAGCCGCAGCTGGCGGCCCCTCATCCTCGTGGGCGGCGCCGCCGCCGTCTCCGTTACGGCCACCAGCGTGGGCAAGACGCTCCTGGGCCGCACCCGCCCGGACCACATCGATGCCGTGCCTCCCTTCGAGTTTTCTCCCTCATTTCCCAGCGGCCACACGCTCAACAGCACGGTGGTGATCGGCGTGGTGGTCTACCTCGTGTGCCTCCAGGTCAAAAAGACCTGGGTCCGGGCCGGCGTCGTCGCGGCGGGGGCCGTGTTCATCATCGCCATGGGCCTGAGCAGGGTGTTCCTTGGCCACCACTGGATGACGGACGTGATGGCCGCCTGGCTGCTCGGGCTGGCGTGGGTGGGCATGGTGATCCTCGCCCACAGGCTGTTCCACGTGATCCGGCGCCGGGAGCACGCAGGGCCGGCACCCACCTTCGAGCACCCCGCACACCTGCCGGACAAGGAGGCCCCCGAGGCCGGTGGAGATGCCGGAAGCCGGGGCAGGAAGGCAGCCTCCGGATGATAGTTTTGACGCATGCGCACACTCGTCGTGGACCATCCGCTGGTCGCCCACAAACTCACCGTCCTGCGGGATAAGAACACCCCGTCGCCGGTTTTCCGCCAGCTGACCGAGGAGCTTGTTACGCTCCTCGCCTATGAAGCCACCCGCGACGTCCGCACGCAGCCGGTGACCATCGAAACGCCGGTTTCCACCACCGTGGGCACCGCGTTCACCAAGCCCACGCCGCTGGTGGTTCCCATTCTCCGAGCCGGCCTCGGCATGCTCGAGGGAATGACCAAGCTGGTCCCCACCGCCGAGGTCGGCTTCCTGGGCATGGCCCGGGACGAGGAAACCCTGGACATCATCACATACGCGGAGCGCCTGCCGGAGAACCTGACGGACCGGCAGATCTTCGTCCTGGACCCCATGCTGGCCACCGGCGGCACCCTGCGCGAGGCCATCAAGTTCCTGTTCAAGCGCGGCGCCTCGGATGTCACCTGCATCTGCCTGCTGGCCGCCCCGGAAGGACTCGCCAAACTCGAGGAAGAGCTCTCGGACGCCAACGTCACCATCGTCCTGGCCTCCATCGACGAGAAACTGAACGAGAAGTCCTACATTGTGCCCGGCCTGGGCGACGCTGGAGACCGCCTGTACGGCATCGCCGGCTGACCGGTCCGGGTCTTCCGGAACCCAGCGTGCCCGGCTAGCCTGTGCACCATGGACTGGAAACTCGAACTTGTGTTTGTCCCTGTGTCCGATGTGGACCGCGCCAAGGATTTCTACGTCAACAAGGTGGGCTTCAACGCCGACTACGACGAGCGGCCCATGGACGGCATCCGCTTCGTCCAGCTCACCCCGCCGGGCTCCGGCTGCTCGATTGCCATCGGCGAGGGCCTCAACGATGCCCCTCCCGGCACGGCGCCGAGCCTTCAGCTGGTGGTCAGCGATATCCACGCCGCCCATGGCCAGCTCAAGGCCAACGGCGTGGACGTCAGCGACGTCGACGTCCAGGCGTGGGGCCACTTCGTCTACTTCGCCGATCCCGACGGCAACAAGTGGGCGGTGCAGTACATCCCCCGGTCCGCCACCTAGGTCCGCACCGGCCACGTCTCCAGCGGCCAAAGTAACAGACACGCGGCCTGCGTGTGTGGTGAGGCAGGATGGATTCATGAACCTGCCTGCCGATTCCGTCGCCGCAACCCTGACTGCCCGCGCTGTCCTGTTCGACATGGACGGCACCCTGGTGGATTCCACCGCGGTGGTGGAACAGGTGTGGGGTGAGTTCGCCGCGCGCTACGGCCTGGACATCGCGGAGATTCTGCGGACCTCCCACGGCGTCCAGGCGGGCGACACGGTGCGGCGTTTCGCCCCGGCAGGTGCTGACGTGGTGGCTCTCACCGCTGAACTCGGCGCGATGGAACGGGTACGGACAGAGGGCATCGTGGCTCTTCCCGGGGCCGCCGATCTGCTTCGCAGCCTCCCCGGGGACGCCGTGGCACTGGTGACGTCCGCCGACCGGATCCTGGCGGACATCCGGATGGACGCGGCGGGCCTGCCCATGCCGGC
>NZ_MVDG02000018.1 GCF_002008315.2 Arthrobacter sp. KBS0703
CTGTCTCTTATACACATCTAGATGTGTATAAGAGACAGGTCCCCGGGCCCGCAGGATCGGGATGACATGGTCCACGAACGCGTCAAGGCCCGACGGGAGCACGGGCGGCATGATGTTGAACCCGTCCGCCGCGCCCTTCTCGAACCAGCCCTGGATCGCATCCGCCACCTGCTCGGGCGTGCCGGAGAAGGTGCGGTGGCCGCGGCCGCCACCCAGCCTGCCGATGAGCTGGCGGACGGTCAGCCGCTCCCGCCGGGCGAGCTCCACGATCAGCGTGTACCTGCTCTTGGCGCCCTCGATCTCGTCCTCCGACGGAAGGTCCTCCGGCAGCTGCGCGTCCAGCGGCAGCGACTCGGGCGAAACCCGCAGGATGCCTGCCAGCTGCTTCCGCGCGTGTTCGGGGTGGATCAGTTCGTCGAGTTCGCGTTCCAGGCGGCGCGCTTCCTTCTCGGTGGAGCCGATGATCGGAACAATGCCGGGCAGGATCTTGACGTGGTCCGGGTTCCGTCCGACGGCGGCGGTCTTCCGCTTCAGGTCGGCGTAGAACCGCTGGGCTTCCGCAAGGGTCTGCTGCGCGGTGAACACGGCTTCGGCGTAACGGGCGGCGAAGTCCTTGCCGTCCTCGGAAGAGCCGGCCTGCACAATCACCGGATGGCCCTGGGGCGGGCGCGGCACGTCCAGCGGGCCCTGGATCCGGAAGTACCGGCCTGTGTGGTTGACGGCGTGGACCCGGGAACTGTCCGCCCAGACGCCGGCGGCCTTGTCCCCCACCGGGGCGTCGTCCTCCCAGCTGTCCCAGAGCTTCCGGGACGCGTCAAGGAACTCGGCGGCCCGCTCGTAGCGGCGCCAGTGTGCGGGCTGGTCATCCAGCGAGAAGTTCCGCGCCGCGGCCTCTCCGGCCGTGGTCACCACGTTCCAGCCTGCCCGGCCGCCGCTGATGTGATCCAGCGAGGCGAAGCGCCGGGCCAGGTTGTAGGGATCGTTGTACGTGGTGGACGCCGTGGCGATCAGCCCGATCCGTTTGGTCACGGCGGCGATGGCGCTCAGCAGGAGCGTGGGTTCCAGCGTGCCGTAGGGGCGCTGGCGCACGTCCCCGTGCAGCACCGGTGAGTCCGCGAAGAAAATCGAATCGAAGGTTCCGCGTTCCGCCGTGCGGGCGAGCCGCTGGAAATGGGCCACCTGGGTGCCCGCAAAGCTGTCGCTTTCGGGCAGCCGCCACGAGGCCTCATGGTGTCCGGTGCTCATGAGGAAGGCGTTCAGATGCAGTTGGCGTTCGCCGCCGGCGTCGCTGTTGCTGGGTGTACGTTCTGGCATGACGTTCCTTGGTGTTCGGGGGGCGTGTATGGGCGCGCCGCTTACGCGGCCTGGGATCCGACGGCAGTCCGCCAGCGGGAGAAATGGCGTTCGACGGCGACCAGCAGGTAGTTGACCAGCAGGCCCAGCAGCGAAACAGTCAGGATCCCCGCGTACATGTCCGGGATCAGGAAGCTCATCTGGGAATTCACGATCAGGTAGCCCAGGCCGGCTTTGGCCCCCACCATTTCCGCGGCAATCAGGACCAGGATGGAGGATGTCCCCGCCATCCGGACGCCCGTGAAGATGGTGGGCACGGCGGAGGGCAGGATGACCTTCTGGAACAGCTGGAAGTTCGACAGCCCCAGCGAGCGGGCGGCCCGGATCAGCAGCGGATCGACGGTCCGGACGCCGGCGATGGTGTTCAGCAGGACCGGGAAGAACGCGGCGTAGGCCACGATGCTGATCTTGGATGTTTCCCCGATGCCTAGGAGCAGGGTGAAGACCGGGAGCAGCGCGAGCGCCGCCGTGTTGCGGAACACTTCCAGCAGCGGATTCAGGAAACGGTCCAGGGACCGGTACCACGCCACCAGCAGGCCGAGGGCGACGGCGGCCACCACGGCGATGCCGAAGCCGCTGGCCGAACGGGTCAGGCTGGCCGCGAGGTGGTTCTGCAGCTGGCCGTTCTCGATGAGGGTTCCCAGTGCCTGAAGCACCACGTGCAGGGGCGGAAGGAAGACGCGCGTGGAGGGCGGCGCGAGATAGGTGGGGCCCAGCTCCCACAGCAGCAGGAACAGCAGGATCGCTCCGGCGCCCCAGGCCGCGCGCCCCGCCGTCAGGGCCGCCAGGCGGAACCGTGAGGGTCCGGTGCGGCCGGCATCTGTCTCTTATACACATCTAGATGTGTATAAGAGACAGGTGTGACCCTGCTCGTGCTTGCCGAGCGACGGCGGCAGCGGTTCATCCAGCAGCGGGAGGTCAAAGTCGGCGACGTCGAGGAGCTCGAACCGGGCGTCGGCGCGTTCGGCGGCCCGCAGCAGCACCCAGTCGGCCACCGCCTTTCCCAGCCGGCCTGGCCGGGTGCTTCCCAGTACGATCGCAATCCGTGTCATGGCAGGCCTCCCCTCGGCGCGACCTTGCTTGCCACTAGGTATTAACAACCGGGCACGGCCCGTTCTTCCCCGGAAGGCTGCGGGATGCGGGCGGTTCAGCTAAGCGTAACTGGGCACCGCCAGGCTCCGGAATTCGGACCCCTGGAAGATGAGCGGATCGCTGCTGCTGTCCGTAACCGAGTATCCGTGCACCCTGAGCAGGACCACGGCGTGGTCGCCGGCGGGGACTTCAGTCTCCACCGAGCAGTCCAGCCAGAGCCCGGCGTCGTTGAGGAAGAGCGCGCCCTGTTCGGTGGCAGTGAGCCCGATGCCGGCGAAGCGGTCCGCCGATTTCGAGGCAATCTGCCGGCAGGCGTCCGTCTGCCCCGCGGCCAGGACCGAGACACCGATCCTGCCGCCTGCCCGGATAAGCGGCCACGTCTGCGAGCTGTTCTGCACCGCGAACATGACCAGCGGTGGGTCCAGCGAAACCCCGACGGTGAAGGTCGATGCCACGATTCCCTGCGGTGCTCCGTCCACGAGCGTGCACAGCGCCGCGACGCCGGAGGGGAAGTGGCCGAAGGTTTCGCGGAGGGAGGCCGGGTCTAAATCACGGTTCAGAAACAACGAATTCTCTTTTCGTCGGCGTGGCGGGTTCGGTGGTCGCGGTCGGTGCGGGGGCGCCGT
>NZ_MVDG02000019.1 GCF_002008315.2 Arthrobacter sp. KBS0703
CATCGCCGGCGGCCATGTGGAGCTGTCTCTTATACACATCTAGATGTGTATAAGAGACAGGGGCGGGCCCGGGCCGCGGGCGCCTTCACTTCCGGCGCCGACTGATTCTTGGGGGAGCTGGCGTCGGGCAGGTTTTCCGGGCCGTGGGTGGACGGTTCCGTCTGTTCAGTCACTGCTTTTAATGCCTTTTCCGTCCATGGCGCCGCGGCTGCGGGCCGGATGTGATGATCATCGCAAACACTATCAGCAGCCTTGTCAATAGACGGATGGAGGCCGATTCAGGGGGTGGCCAGAGGCTGCTGCGAAGGGCCGAACTGACTGATTGGTAACAAAACGGTTACTATTGAAAGCAAACCCCCGCTGATGATAGGTATACCTTTGCGTTTCAAGACTGCAGTTGCACTTGTGCTGCTCGGCCTCCTGACACTGCTGGCCGGAATCGGGCAGACGACCATCTGGGCCCCGGCCGAGACCGTCACGGCCACGGCTCCCGCTGATGCGAAAGCCGCGCCGCTGACCGTTATTGACCACAAACTTCGCACCGTCGAAGGGGGCACGGTCACCATCAAGGTCAAGGGTGAGGGCAGTTTCCTGCTGGCCGCAGGCCGCCCGGACGACGTCGACGCGTGGGTGGGCAAGACCGCCCACAACACGGTCACAGGACTCTCCGAGGACACGAAAGCCCTTCAGGTGGAACGCACCGACGGTGAAGCCACGGCGCCCACTCCGGCAGGATCGGATCTCTGGGTCTCCACGGAAAATGCCAGCGGCGAGCTGGACTACACGTGGACCGCGCCGGCGGACGGCGACTGGTCGCTGCTGCTGGCCAGTGACGGCACCAAGCCGGCGCCGACGTCGATTTCCATGACGTTCCCCAATGACACCTCCACGCCGTGGGCCTGTCTCTTATACACATCTCAGGGCCGGCCCCGGAGCTTGACCTGGAGCGGGCCCGGGCGGGGATCGCCCGCCGCGAGAGCGCCCCGGACGGCGTCTGGATGGTGCGGTCCATGACCGCGCGCAAGGCGGAGAAGGCCTACATCTGCCCCGGCTGTTCCACAGCCGTGCTGCCGGGAGTCGCCCACCTTGTGGTGTGGGCCGATGACCACCTCTTCGGCGCGGCCGCCGGGCTCTCGGAGCGCCGGCACTGGCACACGAACTGCTGGACGTCGCGCAACTTCCGCTACCGCTAACAGCGATCGGCGGTAGGCCGCGCCCGCGGACGGAACGCAGCTGACGCGGAAGATAAGCTGGTACGCATGACTTTTGACCCGACGTCGTACGTGTTCAGCCAGCCGTCCGAAACGACCGCCATCCGCGCGTCCACGGTCCTGCCGGCCCGTCGCGAAAACATCGAGATCCGCACCGAGGACGGCCGCACGCTGGTGGGCGAGCTGGCCCTGCCGGAGTCCGGCCCGGTCATGGCCACGCTGATAACGCTGCATCCGCTGCCCACGCACGGCGGCTTCATGGACTCGCACGTCTACCGAAAAGCCTCTTACCGGCTGCCGGCGCTGGCCGGTGTGGCCGTGCTGCGGTTCAACACCAGGGGAACGTCGTCGCCCAGGGGAACCAGCGACGGCGAGTTTGAAGAGGGCATCGGGGAGCGGTATGACGTGGAGGCGGCCGTGCGGTTCGCCGTCGAGCGGGAGCTGCCCAACCGCTGGCTCGTGGGGTGGTCGTTCGGGACCGAGCTGGCCCTTATGTACGGTGCAGTGGAGCCGGTGGCATCGCAGGTAGAGGGTGCCGTGCTGCTGTCACCGCCGCTGCACCGCGCCACCGACGCCCACCTCAAGCTGTGGGCCGCCGCGGGCAAGCCGCTGACCGTGCTGGTGCCGGAACACGACGACTATCTCCGCCCTGCCGAGGCTGCCCGGCGCTTCGGCCTGGTGCCGCAGGCCCGCGTGGTGGCGGTCGACGGCGCCAAGCACCTTTGGGTGGGGGAGAAGCACGCGGCGCGCGTGCTGAACGAAATCGTGGACGACGTCACGAGCAACGGTTCAGGCGCCGCCGGGCTGCCGCAGGAGTGGAACGGGCCGGTGGCCACGGCCACCGCGTGAGGCGCATGCCTTCCCGCTAGTGCTTGTCCTGGCGGACTATGTAGATTTCCTTGACGAGCAGCAGGATGGCGGCGGCTGTGGGGATGGCGATCAGCGCGCCGAGGACTCCGAGGAGGCTGCCGCCGGCAATCACCGAGATGACCGCCACGGCACCGGGGACGGCCACGGCCTTTTGCATGATCCGGGGCGAGATGAAGTACGCCTCGAACTGGAGGTAGGCGAAGTAGCAGATGGCGTACGCGACCGCCTGCTGCCAGCCCAGGGTCAGGGTGATCAGGACAACCACCACTCCGGCGATCATTCCGCCGACCAGGGGTATGAACGCGAGCAGCGCCACCACGAAGGCAAGGAGCACGGCAAAGGGCACGCCGATGATGGACATCACGATGAACGCGAACGTGGCGTTCAGCAGGGCGACCGCAGCTTGTCCGATCACGTAGTTGCCCACCGAACGGGTGATTGCCTCGGACAGCGCCTCCACCCGGGGCCGCCTGGACCGCGGGGCAAGCCGGTATCCCCACTTTTTCATGGCAGGCAGGGCCGCGAGGAAGTACAGGCTAAGCACCAGCACGATCAACGTTCCGAAGAGGCCGTTCGCGACCGTGGAGCCGAAGCCCACCACGCCGCCGAAGATTCCGCCCATGGCCTCGGGGTTCTTGACGAACTTGTCCAGCTCCTGGGAGATGCGGTCGCGGACGCCGAACTGGCTGTCGAGGGACCGGAAGAACTCCGAGTTGATGAAGTCGCGGACCCACACCGGCGCCTGCTGGACGAGTTCCGTCACCTGCTCGACGATGGTGGGGATGAGGGTGGCAAAAAAGCCCACCACCGCAATGATCAGGACGGACACCGACAACAGGATGCCGGCGGGCCGGGGGATCTTGCGGGATTCGAGCCAGCGCACCACCGGGTCAAGGCCCAGGGCAATGAAAAGCGCCGCCACAATCCACAGGCTGTCTCTTATACACATCTAGATGTGTATAAGAGACAG
>NZ_MVDG02000020.1 GCF_002008315.2 Arthrobacter sp. KBS0703
CTGTCTCTTATACACATCTAGATGTGTATAAGAGACAGATTCGAAGGCGCGGCTGCGGCCGGCAGAGAGGGCCTGCAGCGTTGCCGCCTGCTCCAGGACGTCACCCTTGCCGGCGACGAAGCTGCTCAGCGCGGGGTTCAGCCCGCCGTTGCGGTACAGGTCCCCGGCCAGTTGGCCGATCTCCTTGCGGCTCTTTGCCTGCTCCTTGGCCGCGGCCTCGGCACGGGCGGTTGCCACGGCGGCGGCGTCGGTCCGGTTCCGGAGCTCCACGAGGGCGTCGCTGTAGGCGTTGTTTGCCTCGAGGGTCCGCGCGAAGGTCAGCTCCTGCGCGGACGCGGCATCAGCCAGGATCCGTTCGATGCCGGTGACCTGCGCCGCCGTCGCGCTTTCACTGGACTTGGCGGCAGCAATGTCGCCGGGCGAGGGAATCTCCGGTGCGGCCGGCAACACCAGCTCCTGTCTCTTATACACATCTGCTTGGCCTGGCCGCGGCGACGGCGGGGTCGGTGCGGGTGCTGGGGCAGGACATGCCGGGCAGGCTGGACGAGGTCCTGCCGCAGGTGGGCGCCCTCGTCGAGGGGCCGGCGTTCTATCCATTCCTTTCCGGGGCGGCAAATCTGCACCGCTTTGATGCCGCGGACCGCCACGCTTCGCCTGGAACGCGGCGGGCCCGGGTGGGGGAGGCACTCGAACGGGTGGGGCTCTCACATGCCGCACGCAAGAAGGTGCGCGCCTATTCGCTGGGCATGAAGCAGCGGCTGGGCATCGCCAATGCCCTGCTCTCGCGCCGGGAACTGCTGATCCTGGACGAGCCCACGAACGGGCTGGATCCCCAGGGCACCCGGGAGGTGCGCAGCCTGGTCCGGTCGCTCGCCGCCGACGGCGCCACGGTCTTCGTCTCCAGCCACCTGCTGGCCGAAGTGGAGCAAATTTGCACGCATGCGGCCATCATGAGCGCGGGGCGCCTGGTGGCGCAGGGTCCGCTGGCTGAACTCCGCCAGGCGGGCACCGCACAGCTTCGCCTGATAACGCCCGACGCCGGAGCCGCCTCGGGCGTGCTGGTCCGGTTGGGCATGACTCCGGTCATCGGGCACCCCGACGGCGCCGACGCCGTCATCACATCCGCCCTGCCCGGCAGCGCGGTGGAGCTGTCACCGAACGGCTTCCGCAACCCGGGGGGAACTGGCGGAACTGGCGGAACGGGCGAACGGGCTGCTGCCGACGGGCTTGATGCGGCGCCGGAGGCCATCGTGGCTGCGCTCGTGGCGGACGGTGTGCGGGTCCGGGGCTTCGCCGTCGAACGAGGCAGCCTCGAGGACCGCTTCGTGGCGCTCACGGGGGAGGGCTTCGATGTCGCGCAGTGACGAGTTGTCCGCACGGGGCTCCAGGACAGCAGAGGAGCCCGGCAGGGAGGGGGCCGCGCCGCGGCAGCGGCCGTCCAGCCTGCCGCTGCTCGCATCGGAGCTCAAGCAGCTCTTCCGCCGCCGGCGGACCCAGGCCCTGCTGCTGGCGCTCGCCGCGATTCCGGTGCTGATCGCCGTCGTCGTCCGGGTGTCCACGGCTGTCCCGCCCGGCCGGGGGCCGGCGTTCCTGGACCGCATCACGCAGAACGGGCTGTTCGTCGGAGTGACCGCCCTGATCGTGGCGGTCCCGCTGTTCCTGCCGCTGACCATCGGCGTCGTGGCCGGAGACACCATCGCCGGGGAGGCCGGCCACGGAACCCTCCGCTACCTGCTCGTGGCTCCCGCCGGGCGGGTTCGGCTGCTCCTCGTCAAGTATGCGGGGGCCGCCGCGTTCTGTGTTGCGGCCCCGCTGGCCGTGGCGCTCGCCGGGGCCGGAATCGGGGCGGCACTGTTTCCCGTAGGTCCCGTGACGCTGCTGTCCGGCGACGTGGTGCAGCCCGGCGAAGCCCTGAACAGGATGCTGCTGATCGCCGCCTACCAGACGGTGTCCCTGCTGGGGCTGTCGGCGATCGGGCTCTTCCTGTCCACCCTGACGGACGTGCCGGTGGGGGCCATGGCAGCCACGATCGTCCTGTCCGTCGCCGCGCAGGTGCTGGACCAGCTGCCCCAGCTGGAGTGGCTGCACCCGTGGCTGTTCAGCCATTACTGGTTCGGCTTTGCGGACCTGTTGCGCCAACCGATCGGGTGGGATTCCTTCACCAGCAATGCCGGGCTGCAGGCAGGCTACATCGCCGTGTTCGGCGCCCTGGCCTACGGCCGGTTCGTCAGCAAGGACGTGCTGTCCTAGGCGTGCTGCCCAGGGCGGAGCGGCGCTCGCACCCCGAGTCAGGCTGGCCGAGCCGGGCTAGTAGCGCGCCGCCACCGGATGGAGCTGCATGCCCGCCATCATGCTCAAATCCGTCACGGTGATGCCGGCAGACGGGTTCAGGGCCTGCACCACCCTGCCGCCGCCCAGGTAGATGGCCACGTGATAGAAGCCGGGAGCCGATCCCCAGACCAGGAGGTCACCAGGCTGCGCCTGGGACAGGGGAACGTGGACGGGTGCCTGGGCGAACTGCTCGGCGGCCGTGCGCGGCAGGTATTTTCCGGCCGCAGCGAAGGCGTTCTGGACGAGGCCCGAGCAGTCATAACCGTAGGCTCCGGTGCCGCCGTACTGGTAGAAATAGGGCTTCCCCACCTTGCCCAAGGCCACGGAGATGGCGGTCTGGTTGGAGTCTCCCGGTGACGGTGCGGGGGCGGGCTGGACCGGTTGCGGAGCCGGAACCGGAACCACGGGAGCCGGCTGGACCGGAGCGGGCCGTGCCGGAGCCGGCCGTGCCGGTGCAGGGGCTGTCTCTTATACACCTCTAGATGTGTATAAGAGACAG
>NZ_MVDG02000021.1 GCF_002008315.2 Arthrobacter sp. KBS0703
TGTCTCTTATACACATCTAGATGTGTATAAGAGACCGGCCTTGAGCGGCGCACCGACGTGCTGATCGGCGTCGCGACGGCGGTTGTGCTGGCTGGCGGCGGCTGGCGGGCCATGGAGCACGTGATCACGCCGGGTGACCTGGTGATCTTCCTGATGTACCTCAAGACGGGCATGAAACCCCTGAAGGACGTGGCGAAACAGATTGGCCGGCTCGCCCGGGCCACGGCCTCCGGCGAGCGCGTGGCGGACCTGCTGGAAGCCCAGACGGACCTGCCCGAATCCGCCCATGCCCGCCGACTGGACAGCAAGAACCCGGACATCGTGATGGATGACGTATACGCGGGCCACGGCGAAGGAATGGTGCTGCACGGGATCAACCTGACCATTCCGGCCGGCGAGCATCTGGCCATCCTGGGCCCGTCCGGCGCCGGAAAGTCCACGCTGGCCAGCCTCATCCTGCGCATGATCGATCCCGCCACCGGATCGGTCAGGGTGGGCGGTGAGGACCTGCGGGACCTCAAGATCGCGTCCGTGCGGTCGCATGTGTCCATCCTGCTGCAGGACTCCGTGCTGTTCGGCACTTCCGTCCGGGACAACATCCGGTTCGGCCGGCTCGACGCCACGGACCAGGAAATCGAGGAGGCTGCTGCCCTGGCCCAGGCCGACACCTTCATCCGAACCCTTCCGGACGGCTACGACACGGTGCTGGGCGAAGCGGCGAAGGACCTCTCCGGCGGCCAGCGGCAGCGGATCGCGATTGCCCGCGCCATCCTCAGGCGGGCGCCGATCGTCATCCTCGACGAGGCGACGGCCGGCCTGGACGCAGCTTCCCGGGATTCCGTACTGCAGGCCCTCGCCGCCCTGACGCGCGAACGGACCTCCATCACCATCACCCACGATGTCCACTCCGCCCGTTCGTGCGACCGCATCGTCTGGCTCGAAAACGGCAGGATCGTGGAGGAGGGACGCCCGGAAGTGCTGCTGCGGGATCCCGGAACCCGGTTCGCCCGCTGGATGGATGACGAGGACCCCAGCCGGCCCGAAGAGAAGCTGGAAGTGCCATGACCGGTGCGCAGGCCTCGTTCAAAAATCCGGACTGCTCCCTGGCCAGCCGCGATGATGCGCTGCCCGGCCTGCCCTACCTGCTGGACAGTTCCCGGCTGTCTTCGCTGCTCGGCGAAACCGTCCGCGTCACGCGGGTCCGCTACAAGCCGCGCACCTCGTTGCTGGTGGCATTCCGCCGTATCCGCAACGGTGCCTTCGACTACGGCTGGGCTATGACCCGGACGCGCGCCGGCAACGCCAAGCTCCTTCGGCGCGAGCTCACCTCCCGGTCCCGCGGTGGAGACATCCGGGTCCTGCGGCCCGATCCGCGGCAGGACGACAACCTGGTGGCGGTGGGCGGCGTCGAGGACGACTGGGTTCTCTACGGGAACCTGCTCTGGCTGCGCGAACACGGCATGGAACGGCTCGGCCTCCCGCAACAGCCCGGCAGCGTGCTGGCCGGCACAGGCAGCGTGCTGCGGTACAAGCCTGAACGCCGCCTAGTCCTCTTCGTCCAGAACTCCGGTGCCCCGGTGGTCATCAAGGCCGCCGCAACGCCGGCCGGCGCCGAGCAGCAGGCCCATTTCCTGGAGCGGCTGAACCTGCACGGGGTTCCGCACCTGTCTCTTATACACATCTAGATGTGTATAAGAGACAGCCGCAAGGCAGAGCCTGCCGGGCGGGAGCGCGCGGTCGAAGAGGCGGCGTACTCGCTCGGTGACACTGCCCTGCGCGACGGCTGCGACGTGGCCTACGAACGTTATTCGCTGTTCAGCCCTGCTCTGTCCTTGGTGGCCGGCACGCTGGGGGTCCCGGCCGTCCTGGAGGTCAACGCTCCGCTGATCGAGGAGCAGCAGCGGTACCGCCAGCTTTTTGATGTTGGCCTCGCCGAGTCGATGCTCCGCCGGAACGCCCTGGCTGCCGACGCCGTGGCCTGCGTCTCGGAGCCCGTGCTCCGGTGGGTGAAGCAACGTGTTCCCGAGGCCAGGACCGTGCTGGCGCCGAACGGCGTCAACACCGACCGGATCACCGCCCGGCCGTGGGAGCGGCCGGGCGGGCGCCCCGGGCGGCCTGGTTCCGGGCGTTTCGTGGTGGCGTTCACCGGCACCCTCAAGCCGTGGCACGGCGTCCCGGACCTGCTCGAGGCGGTGGCCCGGGCCAACGCTGACCCGGACAGAGCGGGCCTGTGGACGGTACGGATCATCGGCGACGGGCCGGGCCGGCCGGACCTCGAACGGCTCGCCGCCCGGCTGGGCGTGGAGGCCGAGTTCACAGGAGCGGTGCTGCCAGAGTCCGTGCCGCGCCTGCTGCACGAGTGCGACGCCGCCGCGGCACCGTATCCGCAGCCGGAGCCGGGCCAGGACCACTACTTTTCGCCGCTGAAGGTATACGAATACCTGGCAGCGGGCATGCCGGTGATCGCCACGGCCGTGGGCCAGATTCCCGCCGTCATCGAGCACGGCCGCACCGGGCTAATGGTCGCCGCCGGCGATCCGGCGGCGTTCGCCGCCGCC
>NZ_MVDG02000022.1 GCF_002008315.2 Arthrobacter sp. KBS0703
CTGTCTCTTATACACATCTAAGACCAGCTTGAAGATGCTGCCCAGCAGCGCCCCCACCGTGTGCAGCGGGACCGCCCACAGCGGTGCATGCTTGAGCCGGAGGTGCACCTGGGCCCGGCGCGCGGCCGTGGCGGTGCCCAGTGCATGCGGTCGGTGCGCAACGTGGAACATTTTGGCGCTGGGCACCACGACAACGCGGTGTCCGGCCAGCCGGTTCCGCCAGCAGAAGTCCACGTCGTCACCGGTGCCGGCGAGCGCCGGATCAAAACCTTTGAGGTGTTCCCAGACGTCGCGCCGGACCAGCATTCCGGCAGAGTTGACGGCGAAGGTGTCGGAGCGGCCGTCATACTGGCCCTGGTCGAGCTCATCCGCTTCGATCAGGGTGAGCCGCTCGGCCCAGCGGCTGGTGGAAAGTCCGACGTCGATCAGCCGCCGCCTGTCGTCCCAGTCCAGTTGCTTGCACCCTGCCACCGTGACTGACGGCGCACGCTCCACGGCCTGCAGCAGCTCCGCCAGCGCCTCCGGGGCGGGGGCTGCATCATCGTGCAGGAGCCAGATCCATTCGGAGGCAGTCTCCTCGGTTTCCGGGTTCCACGGGGCCAGTGCAGCAAGGCCTGCCGATACGGCAGCGCCCATCCCTGTTTTGCCGGCGCGGATACGGGTGACGCTGGCTTTGCCGAACGCACCTGCAAGGAGGGCGGCGGAATTGTCCTGTGAACCTGTATCCACCCCGATCGCAGCGTCCGCCGGCCGGGTCTGGCCCGCCAATGCCGCCAGGGTCCTGGGGAGATAGTCACTGCCGTTATGGGCAACCACAACGGCAGTGACGTGCACTTCCTGAAGAATTAGACTGCTCGCTTCCTCAGCCGACGGCGCTCACGTTCGGAGAGGCCTCCCCAAATACCAAAGCGCTCATCGTTCGCCAAAGCATATTCAAGGCACTGGGACCGGACGTTGCACGCTCCGCAGACCTTCTTGGCGTCCCGTGTGGAGCCTCCCTTTTCGGGGAAGAACGCCTCAGGGTCAGTCTGCGCGCACAGAGCATCAGTCTGCCAGCCGAGCTCGCCTTCGTCGTCGAAGTCCTGCTCGCGGGGCAAACCTATCCATACCGGCTGGGTCAGCGTGCCCGCTCCGGGGGTCCGCAGTTCCATCGGCGGATCGCTGAGGTCCTCGTCCAGCTCTGGCCGGCCGCCCAGCAGTGCTTCATGCTCTGCCAGGAACGCGGTGGCCTGGTCCTGCAACGACGCAGTGGTGTCCAAGTTGTACCGCTCGGCGGCATCCGGATCAGCCGGATCTACGTACCAGTCACTCGGCACGCCCCGCGAGCGGTATTTTGCAGTGGCCTGGCCGGCCACAACGGCTTCCTCATGGATACGCTCAACTTGCCCCATGGCGTCCCCTCCCCGAATAGTGCAGCCTTTGCCCGGACGCTCAGGACACTAGGTTTGTGTGCCCGAGCTTCGCGGTGGCTTTGATTACTAATTACACGCGTGTAAGTAATGGGAGTCAAGCCGTCGCCCGGATAATAATCAATGGCCGACCTGATCACGGGCCGCGCCACGCCCGGGAATTTTTTCGCGGGACCGGATTCCGGGGTCGCATAATTTGACAGCAAGCTTAGTGTTTGGTTAGCGTGCACCGCAATTCCGCGGAAACCGCAGGAATGCGGCACGTTATCGCAAAACGACATTAGTAACGCGATGTGTCGGAGATCACGGCTTCCGGATGGTTGATCCGGGCCGGCCGCGGCCCTCGCGGGCTGTGCCGGGGACCTGTCTCTTATACACATCTAGATGTGTATAAGAGACAGTGACTGCTCCGGACCTTCACCGCGGTCGATGGCCGTGGCAGGAAGGCTTCGCGGATTCGTGGCAGCCACGAGGCGGGGAGTTCCCAGGGCAGGTGTGTCCGCAGCGGCCCCTGCAGTAGCGGCGGGCTGGAGAACGTTCTGGGCCGCCCAGGCGGCGAGGCCCGCGGCCGGACCGGCAAGGAGGAGCACTACGGCCACCGCCGCAGCGGAACGGACCAGGATGGCCCCTGTCTCTTATACACATCTAGATGTGTATAAGAGACAG
>NZ_MVDG02000023.1 GCF_002008315.2 Arthrobacter sp. KBS0703
TGTCTCTTATACACATCTATGTGTATAAGAGACAGCTACTGGACACGGGGGACGGCAACGGGTTCACCTACGGAAACGGGCCGGGATCCGGACCGGACCCGGGTCCGGAGGACCGCACGGCCGATGCCCGGCTCAGATGGCGGCTCGGCATTCGCGCGGCGGTGCTGCTGGGGGTCCTGTCGCTGCTCGCCGGCGGCTGGTTCTGGTGGAGGGTCGCGACCGCCGGTCCTGAAGTCATGCCGCTGAGCGCCGTCACAAGCGATGCCGCCAAGGCGGCTCCTTCAGGTACCGCGGGAGCCGGCGGCGATGGCCCGGCCGGGGCTGGCGGCGGCGAGGCAGGGGACTCCGCAGGTACCGTGGTGGTGCACGTGGCCGGTGCCGTCAAGAAGGCTGGCATCGTGGAGCTTCCCAGAAACAGCCGGGTCCACCAGGCCATTGCGGCAGCCGGCGGCGCCGCTCCGGCAGCTGACCTGAACCGGCTCAACCTCGCGTCCGTGCTGGAGGACGGCCAGAAAATCTACGTGCCCGGCCGTGGTGAAGCCACCCCGCCCGATGGGGCTCCGGACGCCGTGCCGCCCGACGGAGCAGGGACGGGCCCGGCAACCTCCGGGGCGACAGGCGGCCGGTCCGGCGGAAAGGTGAATTTGAACAGTGCCGGAGCCGAAGAACTCGCGGAGCTGCCAAAGGTCGGCCCGGTGCTGGCCCAGCGCATCGTTGACTGGCGCAAGGAGCACGGTCCGTTCAAGACCGTCGAGGAACTCGACGCCGTGGACGGGGTGGGTCCCAAAATGCTCGAAACACTGCTTCCGCTGGTGACCGTCTGAGATGGACGGCAACAGTGGAGGTGCCAGAAGCCGGTGGCACAGATACGTCGAGGCGGCAGTCAGTCCGGACGCCACCGGCAGGCCCTCCGCCAGCGCGGCCTCCGTGCGCAGTAGCACTGCAGACCCGATCCGACCCGACGGAAGGACGCAGGGGACATTCCCGGCAGCAGGCACGGCCGATCCCAGCCGCAGGGAAGCAGCCGTCCTGCACGGACTTCGCGAAATGGTCCTGCAGCGGCTCGTCCCGGATGAGCCGAAGACGGCTGCCGCCGGCCTGCTGCGGCGGCGCGTTGACGTCCGCCTGGCGCCCGCCGCACTGCTGGTGTGGATCGCAACGGTTGCGGGTCCGTGGCTTACACCCGTCGGGCTGCTGGCCGTGTGCTGCGGGTGTGCCGCGGGGGCGGGACTGCTCCTCGTGCTATTGCTGAGGCGAGGCGCCGGAGGCCGCCTCCCGCGGAGCTTCCTGATGACCGTCGCGGCAGCCATGGTCCTGGCCGCTGCCGCGGCGGCGCATTCGGCCGTGTCCGCCGCGCAGAGGCATGACGGTCCCGTGGCAGGGGCCATCGCCGCACACGCCTCCGTGGTGGCGGAGGTGGAAATCACCGGCGCCCCTCGAGCGCTCAAAGTGCCAGGCGGTTCCCCCCTCGCAGAGCGCTGGGCGGTGACAGCGATGGTCAAGACACTCAACACCGGTGGCCGACTGCTCCGGGCGGAGGCCGCAATAGTCATCATGGGAGGACAGGACTGGGAGCATGCGGTCCCGGGCCGGCTGGTCCGGGCGACGGGCAAGCTGCGGCCCCCTGATCCTGTCTCTTATACACATCTAGATGTGTATAAGAGACAGGTGCCGTGATCGACCGCGAACCGGCAGCCTGGCTGTGGCTGAAGGAACACCTCGTCCGTCTGCGCCAGGCCACCCGGCCGGGGCAGGGCCCGACGACGGGCGAGCCCGCCGTCGTCGTGCGCACGGCAGTGGCTGTCTCTTATACACATCTAGATGTGTATAAGAGACAGGTGC
>NZ_MVDG02000024.1 GCF_002008315.2 Arthrobacter sp. KBS0703
CTGTCTCTTATACACATCTAGATGTGTATAAGAGACAGCTGCTGGTGTTCGCCGCGATCGTCCTGGCCCTGGTGACCACAGCCTTCGCCTGGCCGGCCGCCGTCGCGATCTTCGGCTGGATACTCGCCGGCGGCGGCATGGGACTGATGTACCCGCGGCTGAGCGTCATGACCCTCGCCCTCTCCACGCCGGACACGGAAGGCTTCAACAGCTCGGCGATGTCCATCTCCGATTCCCTCGGCGGGGCCCTTGCGCTCGCCACCACCGGGATCGTGTTCACCGCGCTGACGACAACGGCGGCCTCCTTCGCCGGGGTCTTCGCCCTGACGGCGGTGATCGCCGCAGCCGGGGTCGCCATCGCGCCGCGGGTTGCGGACTGAGGCTCGGGCCGGGGACCGGCGCCGGCGTTTGCGGGCTGGCACCGGCGTTTCAGAGGCGCGGCAGGACCCTGTAGTAGAGGTGGGTGACGGCGTCGCCCTGGATCGCCCTGGTCTGCTCCAGTTTCACCGGCGCCGCGGCGAGGTTGTCGAAAAAGCGGATCCCCTCGCCCAGCAGCCAGGGCGCCAGGTTGACCCGGATCTCGTCCACGAGCCCGGCGTCGATGGCCTGCCGGATGACGTCGGGACCGGCCAGGCCCACATCCTTGTCGCCGGCGAGCGCCGTCGCGGCCTTGACCGCGTCGGCGAACCCGGTGGTGACGAACGTGTACGGGATTCCCTCGCGGGGCCAGCCGTCCGGAACGGAGTGGCTGAGCACCACGATGGGGCAGCTGATGGGGTGCTGCCCGTCCCAGCCGTGCGTGATGTCGAAAATCCTGCGGCCCACCAGCAGGGCGCCCGCGGTGGACATGGTGCGGCGCAGGTGCTCTGCGCTCGCCTCCGTGACGTGCCAGGTCATGTCCGGCCGGGCGGTGGGCACGGCCACCGGCCCGTTGCTGTACCAGTCGAAGAGGCCGTTCACGGAGTCGTCCGGGAGGGCGATGTAGCCGTCCAGGGACATCGTCATTTCAGCGACAAGCCTTGCCATGGATCCACACTCCTAGCGTCGGCATTTAGGGGAGATCGGCTTTTAGTCGGCGGCCTTCAGCCGGGTGGCGCGGAGGACGGCGTCGGCGAGGATGGCCACCTGCCCGTCGGGGCCGGTGGCTTCCCGTTCCCGGCTTTCCGCCACCTCCACGCTCCACTCAGGCGGCGCGATGCCGAGTTCGGCCACCAGCTGCTCAGCGGTGAAATACCTCTGCGTTCCCAGGTGGCTGTCGGTGTCGTGGCTGCCCGCTGCATGCCTGGCCCACGGCGGCAGGCCGTCCGGGTGGTGCCCCACCACAAGCAGCGTCCCGCCCGGCCGCACGGCGTCCGCGGCAATCCGGTGTGACCGCTGCCAGGGCATTTCCGTGGAGTGCAGGAATTGTGCGGAGACGAGGTCGAACCGCTCCTCGGGTACCCATGTTTCCAGGTTCCGCTGCAGCCACGTGACGCGGTGGCCGGACCTTGAGTCTGCCGCGTGGGCGGCCGCCCGTTCCAGCGCGACGGCGGACACATCCACCGCGGTCACCGTCCAGCCGTGCTCCTGTCTCTTATACACATCTAGATGTGTATAAGAGACAGTGCTGACCGTCATCACGGGATCGCTGGAGGAGTTCAGCACCAACGTGGTCTCCCGGCTGAAGGACATTGACGGCCTGCTCAAATACCAGACGTCACTGTGCACGAGGCTGCACGCCGGTGGTGATTCCTGGCGGCTGAACGTGCTGAGCCGTGTGCAGCAGGCATCCTTCAGGGCACTCGCGAAACCCGGGCCCGCGGAGCCCGAGCGTCCCGACGCCGTGCAGGCGCCG
>NZ_MVDG02000025.1 GCF_002008315.2 Arthrobacter sp. KBS0703
CTGTCTCTTATACACATCTAGATGTGTATAAGAGACAGGAGTGGCTCCGGGAGTAGCGCCGTTATCCCGGCCGCTGCCCCGCCAATTGGGGGGCCCGCCAGAGGGGTCTGGGGCAATTTTGTAGGGTTTTCCCAAGGTTTTCGCGGGGTCGCCGTTTGATGCTCGTACCAGCGGTTTACCCAACGGCAACACCGGGCCGGCCGTGGAGTTAGTCCTTCAAGCCTTTGGAGGTAGACCGTGGCGTACAGCGCGTCGGCCGGCAATGTAATAAAGCCCGTCGCACACAAGTCATCCCGGCGCCTGGTTGCCATCCTGTGCGTGGGCGCCACTGCCGCCTGGACCCTGGCCCTGGTGTCGGGAACCTACGTCACCGCCGAGGGCCCCCTCCGGGTCCTGGCTGTTTCCTCGCACATCCTGGCGATGGTGGTCGCCTTCGGCGCCATCCTGCTGGTGGACTGGCACGGTTTCCTGTGGCTCATCGGCAGGCGAAAACTCTTCGAAACCATTCGGCTGGACGATGCCGCGAGCCCGCTCATCTGGACGGGCATCGTCGGGCTCCTGTTCACCGGCGTGTTCCTGAGTCCCAACCTGTCCAACCCCCTGACGCTGATCAAGCTCGGCGCCGTGCTGGTCCTCATGCTCAACGGCATCATGCTGATCCCGCTCATGCGCCGCCTGCTGGTCATGCCGCCCACCACCTGTCTCTTATACACATCTAGATGTGTATAAGAGACAGGTCCTGTTCACCCGATTGCCCGCTACCTTTCGCGCCGGCGACGACGCGAGGGGCCCAGCCGGCGGATGGTCACGGAAGTCCTCGAGGTCGTCCAGGAGCCGGAAGTAGCGATCGGTCAGGAGGACTTCCTGTGCTTTCCGGTAGCCGGCGTTGAACCGGGTGCCCAGTTCGCGTTCCACGCGCTCCTTCACCACGTCCGCGGCCTGCTCCGGCGGGAGCTCGGCGGCGTGCTGCCGCAGCCGTTCCAGCATGACTTCCGCGTCGCGCGGAGTGCCCAGGATCCGGGCAATCCACTGCAGCTCGTCCCTGAGCCGGTGGGCCGCCGCGCCGCCGAAGAGTTTGCGGTAGACCGACAGGGCCGACCGCATCCGGCGGGTGGCCGAGCGCATGGCATGCACCGCGTCCGGCTCCTCCAGCCGAACGCGGGGATCCTGAGCCAGGATTTCGTCGATCTGCCCGCCAAGGTACGCGGTGACGACGGCGGACGCGGGCCATTTCTTGGCAGGCTTCTTCTTGCCGGATTTCTGTGCGGGATTCTGTGCGGGATTCTGTGCGGACTGCGCCGTTTCGTCGTGCGCGCCCTCCGGCTGCTGGGGCCATGCCTCCCCCAGTGCCCGCCCCAGTTTGGACGCATGCACTGCGGGCCGTGCGCCCGCCGCTGCCAGGCATGCCGCGGCGTCCGCAAAAAGATCCGGCTTCCCGTGCACGAGTTCGAGTTCCCATTCGCGCCACTGCAGCTTCCGCGCGGCGCCGGCCTGCCCGGCACCTTCCTGCCCCGCCCAGGTCAGTGCTCCGGCGTCCACGTGGTCGTCGGCAAGGTCGGCGAGGTGCACGCCGTCGTGCCCGTAGAGGGCGAGCGTGGTGCGCCGGGTGTCCAGCCGGGCCACCGGCGCCAGGCCGGAGCCCCGGAGGTGCACGTGCAGGTGCGCCAGCAATGTGTCAGGCACGACGTCGGCCTGGCCCAGCGGCGCGTGGATCTCGCGTCGCTGCTCGGCTACTGCTGCCGCCCCTGTCTCTTATACACATCAAGATGTGTATAAGAGACA
>NZ_MVDG02000026.1 GCF_002008315.2 Arthrobacter sp. KBS0703
TGTCTCTTATACACATCTAGATGTGTATAAGAGACAGGTGTCACCCTCGTCGATGACCGGATGCGCCACAGCGGTGCCCGCTGCGGCGCTGCTGTCGGAGAAACCCCGGAAGACTAGGCCGGCGATGGCGGCACCCACCAGCGGGGCCACCCAGAAGAGCCAGAGCTGTTCCAGCGACCAGCTGTTGCTGAACAGCGCGGAGGCCGTGGCACGGGCGGGGTTGAACGGCGCGTTTCCGATGGCCTGCCCGAACTGCAGCAGCACGGCAAACGCGAGGCCAACGGCGAACGGGGCCGCTGCCGCGTGAACGTTGCGCCGCGCCGTGGTGCCGAGGAAAACAGCGACCAGGAGGGCTGCGCCCAGGACTTCGGCCAGCAGGACGCCCGCCATGGGCGTCTGAATGACGGAATGTTCGCCGAATCCGGCGGTCACGGTATCGAACGCCGCCCGGGTGTCGGGAATGTTGGGGACGGTGCGGAGGATGCCGAAGAGTGTCAGGGCGCCGGCGGCGGCGCCGATGAGCTGCGCGCCGATGTAGGCGGCGGCGTGGGCGGCGCGGATCTTTCCTGCCACGAAGCTACCCAGCGTGATGGCCGGATTGAACTGCCCGCCCGAGATGTAGGCGAAGGCCAGCATCGCGGCCGTCACGGCGAGCCCGCCGGCCAGCGATGCCGGCAGCGGATTCGACTGCGGAAGCGTGAAGAGCGGAACGCCCAGTCCGGCGATCACCAGGAACAAGGTTCCGAACGCTTCGGCCCCCAGCCGGGAAACGAGTCCGGGCCGGAATCCGCCGTCACCGGCGGAATTCAGCTCGGGGTCGGTCGGGGGTGCGGACACAGGGGTGGTCATGTTCAGGAATTCCTTTGTTTCGGTGAGCCGGTGAGACCGGCACCTGCGGGAGTCAGCCCCTGCATTCTGGCAGGCGAGTCTGGACGGTTGCTGAATGCGAGCTTAGCGCCCCGGGGAGCGGCCGTTTCCCTTGGCGATCGTCGCCGAGTGAGCGTGCCACGGTCCCGGGGAGCGGCCGCTGCGCTCTCCCGCCGGGCCGGCGGGTAAATTTGGTGGCATGAGCAATGTTCCCGGCGCTACCGCGCTGCCGTCCCCGGCGTCCCGTATCCATGGCTGCCTGCTGGGCGGCGCGCTCGGCGACTCCCTCGGCTACGCCATCGAGTTCGATTCCATCAGCGCCATCCGCGGCCGCTTCGGCGCGGCCGGGCTCCAGGGCTTCGAAGCGCTCGACGGCGGGACTCACTTCTCCGACGACACCCAGATGACGCTCCTGTCTCTTATACACATCTAGATGTGTATAAGAGACAGGTCATGTCCAGGTCCATTGCCGCGGCTTCGGCGTCGGCACGTGCCACGATCAGCGCCAGCTTGCCGTTGTGGCCTGCCACCTCCTTGGCGGCATCGGCGGCCTTGACGGCCAGTTCCCGCTCGACCGCCTCGAAGCGCTCGGTCCCGAATAGTTTCTGCAGGAGTTCCAGGCGGTCCGAGGCCTTGGACCGGAGGAAGGCCGCAAAGTCCCCCTGCGGGAGCATGACCACCCTGGTGAACTGTTCCCTGTCCATGCCGAGGATGGCAGCGATCTCGGCTCCGGCTTCGTCATTCCTGCCGGATTTTTCAACCCATTCGCCGC
>NZ_MVDG02000027.1 GCF_002008315.2 Arthrobacter sp. KBS0703
GTCCTGAGCGCCGACGCCCTGGAGCTGATGGGGCTGTCCCGCGATGTGGTCCAGGCGGCCATCGACTCCGGCCACAAGGTGTACGGGCTCAACACCCTGCTCGGCTCCGGCCGGGACACCGCCGTCGAGGAGGCATCCATCCTCGACTACCAGATCCAGGTGATCCGGTACCACCACAGCGGCGTGGGAGCACTGCTGGCCCGCGACGAGGTGCGCGCCGTGATCCTGACCAGGCTCATCGGCTTCACCCGCGGCGGTTCGGGAGTCCGCCCGGACACGGCCCGGTTCTATGCCGAACTGCTCAACAGGGGGGTGGTTCCGGCCATTCCGCGTGACGGTTCCGTGGGCTCATCGGACCTGACGCAGCTGGCCGCGGTGGCCGCCGTCGCCATCGGCGAAGGGCAGGCGCTCGCAGAGGACGGCACCGTCGTGACCGGTGCCGAGGCGCTCGCCCGGGCAGGGTTGGAACCGCTGGTCCTGGCACCGGGCGAGGCCCTCGCGCTGGTCAGCGCCAACGCGTACTCCATCGGCGCGGGCGCACTCCAGTTCGGCCGGCTCCTGCGGCTCGCCGACCTCGCAGACACCGCGCTCGCGCTGTCCCTGGAGGCCACCGCAAGGTACGACGGCGGCGGGAACCTCAGCCCGTTTTCGCCTGCGGTGCAGGCGGCCAAGGCCGTGGACGGCCAAAGGGTTTCGGCCGCCAAGGTCCGGTGCCTGCTGCGGGGCGGCTGGCTGGAGGACCCGCGGCGCGAAGCCTCGGTGCAGGACGCCCTGTCCTTCCGCGCGGCACCGCAGACGCACGGGGCGTTCAGGGCCCAGGTGACGGCGCTCGCCGAGGCGCTGGAGGTGGAACTCAACGGCCGCGGCGACAATCCTCTGACGGACCTGGTGTCCGGCCGGATGGTCTCCGGCGGAAATTTCCAGCCGATGCAGCTTGCCCTGGCCTTCGAAGCGCTGCGGCTGGGACTGGCGCACGTGGGGATCAGCAGCGAGCGGCGGATTGCGAAGCTCTATCCGCCGCAGCGGCTTATCAGGCAGCTCAACCTGGAGGCCGCGCGGAGCGGCACCCCGCTGGCGGCCGAGGACCTTCCCGGCCTGCTGTGGTATTCGGCCGCGGGGCTGCTGGCCGAACTCAAGTTCCTCGCCGCCCCGGCAACGCTCGGCGCCCCGACCCTCTCTGCCGACGTGGAGGACCACTCCACCCTGGCGCCGCTGGCCCTCCAGCAGCTGGAACGGGCGGTGGAAACCGCGGGGAAGCTGCTGACCATCGAGGCATTGACGGCCGCGTACCTCCTGGCCGAGGCGCAGGGCGCGGAGGCCGGAGGAAGCCAGTCCGCGGGCGAGGCGAGGCCTGTCTCTTATACACATCTAGATGTGTATAAGAGACAGGGTCAGGTCTCCGGCG
>NZ_MVDG02000028.1 GCF_002008315.2 Arthrobacter sp. KBS0703
ACACATCTAGATGTGTATAAGAGACAGGGCGGGTCCGCCCGCCGAGCGGACCGGGCCGGCCGCCGTCGTGAATCCTTCGGCGAACACGGACTCCAGGTCAGCGGCGTCAGGCAGCCCGTCGCCGGAATCGGCGACGACGATATGCAGCGTCCCGCCGTCGTCCGTCGGTTCGTCGAGCAGTTCCAGCTCCACCCAGCGTTCGCCGCCCGAGCCGGCCACCGCCGCGTTGACGGCGTTGTCGATCAGGTTTCCGAGGACCGTGGTGACGTCCTGCGGATCGGTCACCTGGCCCCGCACCAGGGTCTCGGGACCGATGCGCAGGGTGACGCCGCGTTCGTCGGCCTCCACCCCCTTGGCCCCGATGAACGCCTGGAGATACGGGTCCTGGAGCAGTTCGGCCTGGTCCACCGGGAACTTCAGCGGCCCGGTGGCGGCGAGCCGCGCCAGGTAATCCCGCGCCTGCTGGTGCTGGCCGATGCTCATGAACCCCGCAATCGTGTGCAGCTGGTTGGCGAACTCGTGCCGCTGCGCCCGCAGGGCCGTGGACATGGTGCCGACGGCGTCGAGCTGGCGCGTCAGCTGCTGCAGCTCGGTGCGGTCGCGCAGCATGACCACCCAGCCAAGGTCCTCCTGCCGGTGCAGTGCCTTACGGGCGCTCGCCACCAGGACCTGGCCGCCGGCGATCAGCTCCACTGCTTCGCCTTCCCTGGCGTCAGGCTGCGTGAGCGCCTTGAGCTGGGGCGGGACCGGCGCGGCACGCCAGAGGCTTCCGGACAGGTCGGGCTGGCCCAGGAGCCGCTGGGCCGCGGCGTTGAAGACGCTGATGCGGCCTTCCGCGGAGATGCCCACCACGCCCTCATCCACGCCCTCGAGCACGGCCACCTGGTCGTGGACCAGGGTGCTGATTTCCTCGGGTTCCAGGCCCAGGGTGAGGCGCTGCAGCCTGCGCCGGAGCAGGAACGAGGCCAGGACGCCCGCCAGGAGTGAGCCGGCCGCCGTCAGCACGATGGGCCCGATGTCCCGGCCCAGGCTCTGGCCGATGGACTCGGTGGAATAGCCGACGCTCACCTCGCCCACCACGGCGGGGGACGCCCCGCCGGAACCGGAGCCGGCGCCGGTGCCGGGCGCGAAGACCGGCACCTTTGCCCCGGCCGACGGCCCCAGCGTTCCCGTGTTGCGGGTGGTGACTTCGCGGCCGGCCAGCGCCTCGGACGGATCCGTGCTGACCCGCTCGCCCAGCCGCTCGGCGTCGGGATGGGCCAGCCGGAGTCCCGTTTCGTCGGTGATCACCACGAAGAGGGCGCCGGTGCGCGTGCGTGCCCCCTCGGCTGTCTCTTATACACATCTAGATGTGTATAAGAGACAGGGCCTGTACCGGAAGACCGGCTTCC
>NZ_MVDG02000029.1 GCF_002008315.2 Arthrobacter sp. KBS0703
ATCATGGACGCCAAGGACGTGGACCTGTCTCTTATACACATCTAGATGTGTATAAGAGACAGCCGCCGCGCTGCGCCGCAACGCCGCCCTCGGCGCCATCGCCGAGACCCTGCGGCTCACCGGCGAACTGCTCCATGCCGTCCGCATGCAGCCGCTGGCCACGCTGCGGAGCGGCGGCGTGGGTATCCGCGAAATGCGGCGGCTTGCCGATTCCCTGCGGGTCGATCAGCAGCTGGCCGCGGTGCTGCTGGAGTTCTGTGCACTGTCCGGACTGGTCCGGCTGGATGTGGACAGCTCCTGCTGGGTGCAGCCCCCTCACCTGGAGTGGCTGGGACTGCCACGGCAGGAACAGTGGCTGTGGCTGGTCAACGCCTGGCTGGCCAGCGAACGCGCCCCCTCACTGGTGGGCCAGCCCATCAACGGCCAGCCCGGCGGGCAGCCCGGCCACCGGGCCGCCGCCGGCACCACGGTCAACGCGCTCTCCGCGGAGGCCCAGCGAACCGATGCGCCCGTCGTCCGGAGGAGGATCCTGGAAATCCTGCAGGAGCTGACCCTTGAAGCGGAAGCGTCCGACGGGACAGCCCCGGTCCTCAACGCCGAGGCCGTGCTGCAGCGCGCCGAGTGGTCCCAGCCGCGCATGGCCCGCCGGTTCAGCTCGCTGATCCGGGGAGTGCTTGCGGAGGCAGAAATGCTCGGACTGATCGGCTCCGGCGCGCTCAGCCAGCTGGGCGCGGCCATCGCCGCGGAGTCGCCGCAGGACGCCATGAACATCCTCGGCGAGCACCTGCCCGCGGCGCTTAGCCACGTGCTCCTGCAGGCTGATCTCACGGCCGTGGCGCCGGGCTACCTCGCCCCGGAGCTGAGCGAACAACTGCTGCGGATGTCGGACGCCGAAGGGCAGGGCCCAGCCACCATCTACCGGTTCTCGGCGGCGTCCATCCGGCGTGCGCTGGACTCGGGACTGGACGCCGCCGCCATCCTCGGCTTCCTCCGCCAGCACTCGGCCACCGCAGTTCCGCAGCCGCTGCAGTATCTCGTGGAGGACACCGCCGCCCGGCACGGCAAGCTGCGCGTCGGCGCGGCAACCAGCTTCATCCAGAGCGACGACGAGGCCGCCCTCAGCGAACTGGCCGGCGAGGCCGCCGCGTCGTCACTGGGCCTGGTCCGGATCGCCCCCACCGTCCTGGTTTCCACGGCATCGCCCCGGCAGACGGCGTTGGTGCTGCGGGGGCTGGGACTTTCGCCCGCCGTCGATGACCCGGGATCCGCCGTCGTCCACCTGAACCGTACCTGTCTCTTATACACATCTAGATGTGTATAAGAGACA
>NZ_MVDG02000030.1 GCF_002008315.2 Arthrobacter sp. KBS0703
GTAAAGTCCAAACTCACGGGGACAACTGTAGCGCCGCGGAACGCCAAGGACCGTCAAGTACCCTTGAGAAGTGAACTTTAATGCAATCAGCGACTTTGCCGTGCCCGCACTGGGAGGAGCCGGACCGGTCCAGCCGCACCTGGCCTCCTTCCTGCCCGACTGGCTTAACCCGCAGGTTTTCCTCGCCGACCCGGCCCTGGCGCCGTGGGTGGTCCTGCTGGTCTGCGGGATCATTTTCGCTGAGACCGGGCTGTTGGTCGGATTCTTCCTCCCCGGTGATTCCATGCTGTTCACCGCCGGCCTGCTCGTGGCCACGGACACCATCAAGTTCAACATCTGGCTGTTCGCCGCGCTGATCATCGTGTCCGCCATCGTCGGAAACCAGGCGGGATACCTGATCGGTTCCAAGGCCGGCCCGGCGATCTTCAACAAGCCGGATTCGCGGCTATTCAAGCGCGAAAACGTGGAAAGCGCCCACAACTTCTTCGAGAAGCACGGCGGCAAGGCACTGATTCTTGCCCGCTTTGTGCCCATCATCAGGACGTTCGTTCCGGTCATCGTGGGCGTGGCCCAGATGGACAAACGGAAATTTTTCCTCTTCAACGTGATCGGCGCGCTCCTGTGGGGCGGCGGCGTGACGCTCCTCGGCTACCTGCTGGGTGACAAGGTTCCGTGGGTCCGGGAGAACCTGGACATCATCTTCATCGTGATTGTCCTGGTTTCGGTCATTCCGATCGGCATCGAAGTGCTGCGCGGCGTCGCCGCCAAGCGCCAGGCCTCCGCCTTCGGCACCGATCCGGTGGAGGAATTCATTGAGGAGCACGAGCCCGAGGCCGAGCGCAAGACGAACCTCGACCACTGATCCCAGGTTCCGTTAGTCAGGAAAGGCACCCCCACGGCCGTGGGGGTGCCTTTCACGCAGTTGGTGCCGTCTGCTGCTCTCAGCGCCGGCTGAGGGCTTCCACGATGGCCGGCAGCAGGGCGCGGAACGCCTGGCCGCGGTGGCTGATGGCGTTCTTCTCCTCCGGGCTCAGCTCGGCGCAACTCCGGTCCAGCCCGAGCGGCTGGAGCACGGGGTCGTAGCCGAAGCCCCCCTCACCGCGCGGCTCCCGCAGCAGCGTTCCCGTGAGCCTGTCTCTTATACACATCTAGATGTGTATAAGAGACAGATCCAGGGCCACAGCCTGCCGGAGGCAGCGCAGGCCGCCGTCCGCCGCGTGGAGGCGGATGCCGAGGCAGCACCCGAACTCCTGTCTCTTATACACATCTAGATGTGTATAAGAGACAG
>NZ_MVDG02000031.1 GCF_002008315.2 Arthrobacter sp. KBS0703
CTGTCTCTTATACACATCTAGATGTGTATAAGAGACAGGTGCTGGCGAGGCCCGCCTATGCCTCGGCCCACCAGCTGCTCGCCACCGGCCATGCGCACATAGATTCCGCCTGGCTGTGGCCCGTCCGGGAGACCATCCGGAAATGCGCCCGGACCTTTTCGAACGTGGTTGCCCTCATGGATGAGGATCCCGACTTCGTGTTCTCCTGTTCCTCGGCCCAGCAGCTGGCCTGGATCAAGGAGTTCTACCCGGAACTGTTCGCGCGCATCCGCGAGAAGGTCAGCTCCGGCCAGTTCGTCCCCGTGGGCGGCATGTGGGTGGAATCGGACACCAACATGCCCGGCGGGGAGGCCATGGCCCGGCAGTTCCTCGAAGGCAAGAGCTTCTTCCTTGACGAGTTCGGCGTCGAATGCAGGGAAGCCTGGCTGCCGGATTCCTTCGGCTACTCCGCCGCCCTGCCGCAGATCGTCAAGGCCGCCGGCAGCGAGTGGTTCCTCACCCAGAAGATCTCCTGGAACCAGATCAACCGGATGCCGCACCACACCTTCAACTGGGAGGGGATCGACGGCACGCGGCTGTTCACCCATTTCCCGCCCGTTGACACCTACAACTCCGAGCTGAGCGGCAGGGAGCTCGCCCACGCCGAGCGCAACTACCGCGACCACGGGCACGGCACCATCTCCCTCGTCCCCTTCGGCTACGGCGACGGCGGCGGCGGACCCACCCGCGAAATGCTAGCCGCCGCCCACCGGACGGCCGATCTGGAGGGCTCGCCCAAGGTCCGGCTCGGGAGCGCCGGCAGCTTCTTTGAGCAGGCCCAGGCCGAGTACACCTCCCTGCCCGTCTGGGTGGGGGAGATGTACCTGGAACTGCACCGCGGCACGTACACCAGCCAGGCCCGCACCAAGCAGGGCAACCGGCGCAGCGAGCACCTGCTGCGGGAGGCCGAACTGTGGTGTGCCACTGCGGCCGTCCGCTCAGGCGGCCGGTTCGCCTACCCGGCGGCCGAACTGAAGCGGCTGTGGCGGCTGGTGCTCCTGCAGCAGTTCCATGACATCCTGCCCGGCAGCGCCATCGCCTGGGTGCACCAGGATGCCGAACGGAATTACGCCGCCGTGGCCAAGGGCCTCGAAGCGGTCATCGGCCAGGCAGCCGCGGCCGCCCTCGGCGAGGGCAGCGACGAGTTCCTGCTCAACGCCGGTCCGCACCTGTCTCTTATACACATCTAGATGTGTATAAGAGACAGGGGCCATGCCGCCCGTGCGGGACGTTCC
>NZ_MVDG02000032.1 GCF_002008315.2 Arthrobacter sp. KBS0703
CTGTCTCTTATACACATCTAGATGTGTATAAGAGACAGGGTCATCACCGGGCACGTAATCGCGCAGGGCGTGGAAGGAGACGTCCGCACTGGAGAGATCGGTGGTGGGCATGCCCTCCAGGTCGCGGATGAAGCCGGCGGCGGAACCTGCCAAGGCCACCGTCCGCGGATGGACGTAGAGGTCCTCGGGCTCGGTCCAGAGCACCTGGCGGCGCAGGAGGTGCAGCGGGTCGGCGCGGACGGAACGCACGGGGCCCACCACGATGACGGCCCGGCGTGCCGTGGGGATGGTGAAGAGGTCCTCGTGCACCTGTTGCGGCTTCATGCGGGGCAGGTGGAAGACGGCCGTCGCTCCGCCCACCGGCAGTTCCAGGTCGGCGGGCAGGAGTGGCCGTGCGGACGTGTTGGAGACGGCGATGCTGCCCACGGCGCTGTCCCCCACGGCCACCCTGGTCCGGGCGAGATCCAGCAGGACGCCGTACGAGGACCGCCCCAGGATGAAGCCGACCGCGATGAGGAAGAGCACCAGCGCTGCGACCGCCGCGGCCTTGGCTTCCTGCCAGCCGTAGGCGTGACCGGCAGTCCAGAGGAACGCCGACGCCCCCAGCACGGACCAGCCCAGGACCTGTCTCTTATACACATCTAGATGTGTATAAGAGACAGATTCAGGGCCGTCCGTGCATTATCGCCGCGGGAATTCAGGGCGGCCCGGGCATCGGCCAGCAAGGACCGCGGCGAGAACCGTGCCTGCTGGCGCCGCCAGAACCCGACCGTGCCGGTGATTTCCTTGAGCGAACCGTCCACGATCTCCCAGTACTCCCGGACCTCGTCCTCGCTGGGCTGGCCCGCCCCGAAGATGGAAGCGTCCGCCCGGTGTGCCAGCATCGTGGTGGTGGTACCGGCCGCCGGAAACGCCTCCGCCACAACGGCTGCCGTCTCCCGCCGCGTGGCGCGGCCGTCAACAGCCGCGCCCATGTCCGTGGCCAGGCTGAGGACTTCGTTCCATCCGCCCCCGACCCGCTGTGCCGGGTGCCCCTCAGCGAAACGGGACTTCCTCCGCCGCGACTTGAGCAGCGCAATGACCAGCAGCGGCAGGGTCAGGATTCCGACCGGAATCAGGCCGATGCCGATGGCGCTGAGGATGGGACCCCAGAAGAGCCACGGATTGTTCTTCTTCTCGTCCGCGTCCAGCGCGTCAGGCGAGGAGTCCGGCGGGAGGTCGGCCGGTTCCTGCGGCGGGGGCGGCGGCTGCAGGACCTGGGGTTTGGGC
>NZ_MVDG02000033.1 GCF_002008315.2 Arthrobacter sp. KBS0703
TGTCTCTTATACACATCTAGATGTGTATAAGAGACAGCTGCAGACCGAACGGCGCGAAGTGTGGGGCCACCGGCGTTCGCTCATGGAAGCTTTGGGCGCCGACGACGATACACAGGCGGCCGACAGCGGGAACGATTCACTGGCGGAACAGCCCAGCGGCGACTCCACGAACGACTTCGCTGCTCTCTCCACCAGCGAACGCGGCTGGGTGGGTAACGGCGCCCTCGCCGCCGTGATTCTTGCCTCGGTGGCTTCCTTTGCCGGACTGGCCGCACTCTTCCAGGCCGACGCCGCCGCCGGAGGCGCACTCCTGCCGGCCTCCGCCAGGCTGGGGGACATCTGGCATCACGCCTCGAGCTGGTGGATCGGACTCGGCGCCGGATTGCCGGGCCACGGTGATCCCTTTGGCTACGTCCTGTGGGTCCTGGGCCTGCTGGGCGGGGGAAACGCGAACGGCGCCCTCATCTGGCTGCTCCTGCTTGCCATGCCGTTGTCCGGGCTGGCCGCCTGGTTCGCTTCGGGCGCCTTGACGTCGCTCCGCCGGTTCCGGCTCGCAGCGGCGGTCGTTTGGGCCGGGGCACCGGCCTTGCAGATCGCCGTCAACCAGGGACGCGTGGGCGCCCTCGTGGCCCACGTCATGATGCCTCTGCTGGTGCTCGCGCTGCTGCGCGCCACAGGCTCCGCGATCGGACGCGGCCGCTTTGCCGTGCCCGCCACGGGCCAGCGGCATCAGGGTGACAAGCTACCGGTGAAACCCGGCGTCAACGGCACACCGTCCTGGACGGCTGCCGCAGCGGCAGGGCTCGCCTTGGCCGTAGTCACCGCTTCGGCGCCGTCGCTCCTGGTGCCGGCCGCCGTCGTCGTGGTCCTGAGCGGGCTGCTGCTGCGGGGGAGGGGACGCACCCTGTGGTGGGCCCTGCTGCCGAGCGCGGCTCTGTTCGTCCCGTTCGCCCTGTCCACCCTGGACCGGCCCCGGGCCCTTCTCGCCGATCCGGGACTGCCGCTGGCGTTCGACGCGGCTCCGCTCTGGCAGCAGGTTCTGGGCCAGCCCCTCAGCTTCGACTCCGCAGCCGGGCTGTCCGGCCTGGCGTTTTTCGCGGCCGGTCCCGTGCCATGGGCACTCGTGCTGGCGCTCCTGATCCTGTCTCTTATACACATCTAGATGTGTATAAGAGACAGGCCCTGGCCAAGTATTCGTTGGGCG
>NZ_MVDG02000034.1 GCF_002008315.2 Arthrobacter sp. KBS0703
GACTGTCTCTTATACACATCTAGATGTGTATAAGAGACAGCAGCAGCAACGGGCCCAGGAGCGTGCCGGCAACGGCGGCCCCGAGCCGGACCAGGTCTTCGAAACCGCCCGCGTAGAAGGCGAACAGCATCAGCACGGCAAGGATGACCACGCGGATGCGGCGCCGCCACAGGGTGGGGGTGGCGGCGGTGGCGGCCATGGCGGCCCCGCAGGCCAGCGCGCTGGGCCCCACGAAGTAATGCCCGCTCATGTCCCGGGTCCAGCTGCCCATCAGTGATCCGGCCACCGCCAGGAAGCCGAGCGTGGCGGCGATGCCCAGAACGTGTGCGCCCACTGCCGCCGCGGCGAAGCGCAGGCTTCCCAGCTTCCGCTCCAGGGGTATGCCGGCGAGCAGCACCAAAGCCGTGCCCAGCACATACCCCGGCAAGCCCCGCTCCCAGAACCCGGATAAGAGCACTGCCCACCAGTCTCCGGACAGGGAATGCACGGTGCCCTCCACGTGCGGTCGCAATGCTTCGGGCGGGCCGGACGCGAGGCTGGAGGACAGAGCGCCGGCGGTCCAGAACACGGCAACGAACCACAGGGTGGCGGGGGCGCCGCGGAGAAGGCCGGACCAACCGCGAAGGGTCCGGGGATCCAGCCGGGAATCCGGCCGGGGGCCCGGGGGAAGGGAGGGCCCGGGGTGCGGCAGCGGCATCGGGACTCCTTTCGCGGGCGGACGGAGCTGGCCGCCTTAGATTCTCCCACAGGCGCGTGCAGCGGGCGCGTTTCGGCCAGCTGGTGAGCGCCGGACGGTGGTGGCGCATGGGCGCCGGCCTGTGAGGACGCCGGCGGGATGGAACCCGCGCCGAGCCTGCCGGGCCCACCAATCCGGGGTGGCAACCGGGACGAATGGCCATCGCTGTTCAAGGTTTCTCCACGCTGGTTTGCCTAGCCTCGGAGTTGTTACACCGGTCTGGGCCCTATGGGAGGAGGCGCAGATGGATCCCCGTGCTTCGTTCCGGCTGTTCCGCACCGGACTCATCGGATCAGTCGTGTTCGGTCTGGCAGCCGGCGGCCACCTGGCCGGAGGGGGCCAGCTCCCGGCGCTGTCCGTTTTGGCGGCCCTGTGCGCCGTCTGTCTCTTATACACATCTAGATGTGTATAAGAGACAG
>NZ_MVDG02000035.1 GCF_002008315.2 Arthrobacter sp. KBS0703
CTGTCTCTTATACACATCTAGATGTGTATAAGAGACAGCCCGGAGCCCGCAAGCCCGGGGCAGGAAAGGCGCCCGGCACCCCCGGCGCGCTCAAGCCCAAGCCGCGGTCCGCTGCGGCCAAGACCTTCGGCACGCGCGCATTCGGCGGCGAACGGTTCGGCCAGAGCCTCGGTGCGGTCCGCAAGCCTTCGCGCAAGCGCGGCCCCAGCGGTCCCGTGCCGCAGTCCGAACTGCACGACGCCGACGGCGTCCGCCTGCAGAAGGTCATGGCGCAGGCGGGAGTGGCTTCGCGGCGCGTCTGCGAAGAGATGATCGCCGAAGGCCGCGTGGAAGTCGACGGCCAGGTAGTCACCGAGCTCGGTGTCCGCGTCGATCCCAAGGCGTCCGTTATCCACGTGGACGGCCTGCGCATCCAGCTCGATGAGTCCCTCGTGTACATGGTCTTCAACAAGCCCAAGGGCGTCGTGTCCACCATGGAGGACCCGGACGGGCGTCCCTGCATCAGCGACTTCGTCCGCAACACCCATGGAGAGCGCCTCTTCCATGTCGGCCGCCTGGACGTCGCCACCGAGGGCCTCCTGCTGCTGACCAACGACGGCGAACTGGCCAACCGCCTGACGCACCCTTCCTACGAGGTTCCCAAGACGTACCTGGTCCAGGTCCGGGGGCCGTTCCCGCAGGGCATCGGCGCGCAGCTGAAGGCCGGCGTTGAACTGGAGGACGGCATCGCCTCGGTGGACTCGTTCCGGCTCGTTGATTCGACTCCCGGGCATGTGCTCATCGAAGTCGTGCTGCACTCGGGCAAGAACCGTATTGTCCGCCGGCTCTTCGACGCCGTCGGATTCCCCGTGCTGCGCCTGGTGCGCGTCAAGGTGGGCCCCATCGGCCTGGGCGACCAGCGCCAGGGGAGCATCCGCAACCTCGGCAAGCAGGAAGTCGGCCACCTGCTGGCGTCCGTGGGGCTGTAAGGCATGTCTGCTTTCCGCACGCACGGTCGCGGGCACCTGAACGGCCCGGTCGCCGTGATCGGCACCGGGCTGCTCGGCGCCAGCATCGGCCTCGGCCCTGTCTCTTATACACATCTAGATGTGTATAAGAGAC
>NZ_MVDG02000036.1 GCF_002008315.2 Arthrobacter sp. KBS0703
CTGTCTCTTATACACATCTAGATGTGTATAAGAGACAGGTCTGGCCGTTAGCCGTGAGATAGAGCAGGATCTCGTCCCGCACCGTCTCCGCCACCATCACGGGGTGCTGAGGCACCCAGGCAACGTCCCCGGCCATGTAGCCGCCGACGACGCCGCTCACGTCGGCGCCTCCTCCGGAGCCGATGATGCCGGCGAGGACGCCAAGGACCGTGCTCTTGCCTGCTCCGCTGGGGCCGTCCAGCGCGGTGACCAGGCCGGCCGGTGCCGAAAAGGTGAGGGGGCCGACGGCGGCGCCCTGCCTCCCCGCGTAGCTGACGGTCAGGTCCCTGACGGTCAGGTCAGCCGGAACGGCCAGCCCGGTCTGGCCTGGCGGCACGGGCTCCAGCCGCTGCTGCCCGGCTGCTTCCAGCACCGCCGTCGTTTCCGTGAGTGCGGCCCTGCCGTCGTCGCTTGCGTGGTGTGCCGTTCCCAACTCCCGAAGGGGCAGGTAGCAGTCCGGCGCCAGAATCAGCGCGAGCAGGCCGGCTTCGAGGACCATGTCGCCGTGGACCAGCCGGACGCCGATGAAGACGGCCACCACTGCCACCGAGATCGTTGCGATCAGCTCCAGGGCCAGGGCGGACAGAAATGCGGTCCGGAGGGTCCCCGTGGTGCGCGACCTGTACTCCTCGGAGATTTCCTCCAAGGCTCGGCGCTGGGCTGAAGCGCGGCCCAGGCCAACCAGCACCGGCAGCCCCTTGGCCAGTTCAAGCATGTGCGCGGACAGCCGGGCCAGCGCCGCCTGCGCTTCCTGGACCCTGTCCTCCGTGTAGCGGCCGATCAGCACCATAAACACAGGCACGAGCGGAACCGTCAGCACGATCACCACCGCGCTGACCCAATCGGCGAGAAGGATGCGGGCGCCCAGCAGCAACGGAATGGCGGCGCAGTTCACCAGTGCCGGGAGGTACTGGGTGTAGTAACTGTCCAGGGCATCCAGCCCCCGGGTCGCGAGCACGGCCAGCCCGCCGTCGGCGGGGCCGGCCTCGCGGACACCGTTGCGCAGCGCCGTTTCAAGGCTGTCTCTTATACACATCTAGATGTGTATAAGAGACA
>NZ_MVDG02000037.1 GCF_002008315.2 Arthrobacter sp. KBS0703
TGTCTCTTATACACATCTAGATGTGTATAAGAGACAGGCTGTGCATGGTCCTGCCTTCGATGCGGCGGCTACGGGTTTACGTCAACTCTAATGGTGTGGAAGCCCGTGGCGCCGTCCGGGGCGACGGACCGGTGCTCCTCGGTCTGCGCGGCACCGTGAAGGTCGGTGGCGCGCACCTGGACCTCGTGCTGTCCCGGCTGCAGATCGACGCCGAGCTGCCACTGGTACCAGGTGTCCACAGAGATGCCGGGAGCAAGGTCGGCCTGCTGCCAGCTGCCCCGATCGACCCGCAGCTCCACCTTCCCGATTCCGGTGTGCTGCGCCCACGCCACGCCGCCGAACACCACGCGGCCCGGAGGCGCGGACCGGCCGTCACGGGGAACATCGATGCGCGAAGAGATCTTGATGGGTCCGCGCGCGGACCATCCGCGCGGTGTCCAGTAGGCGACGTCGTCGGCGAACGTGGTGACTTTGAGTTCCGTAAGCCATTTCGTGGCTGACACGTATCCGTAGAGGCCGGGGACGATCATGCGGACCGGAAACCCGTGTTCCAGCGGAAGCGGCTCGCCGTTCATGCCCACGGCGAGCAGCGCATCCCGGCCGTCCGTGAGGACCTCCAGCGGAGTGCCGGCGGTCCAGCCGTCCGTGCTCCTGGCGAGCACCATGTCCGCGCCCGGCTTCGGACCTGCCATCGCCAGCAGCTCGCGGACGGGCCAGCCAAGCCAGAGCGCATTGCCGATCAGGTCGCCACCCACCTCGTTGGACACGCAGGCGATGGTCACATGGCGCTCCCTCAGCGGTTTGGCCAGCAGCGCGTCGAAATCAAGTTCGATCTCACGGTCCACCAGGCCGGTGACCTTGAGCCTCCATTCGCGCGGATCGATGACCGGGACTGACAGCGCGGTGTCGATGCGGTAAAACTCGGGGCTCGGCGTCACGAGCGGTTGCATCCCGGCCAGGCCGATCTCGGCGCCGGGCGGAATCGCTGCCGCCGGCAGCAGCGGCTTGGGCAGCCGCAGTGCCTGTCTCTTATACACATCTAGATGTGTATAAGAGACAGCG